>NZ_PCYT01000009.1:0-42320 GCF_002553735.1 Lactobacillus sp. UMNPBX17 | reverse complement strand
AATGATCTAAAAGCTTAAACTATCAATTTGTCAATGTCTTAACTTAATGACATTGGATTATTAATCGCAGAATCTTTTTTGAATTATTAATTGGCGTAATTACTCAGCTGTGTTTTCATCGCTAATAACGATCTTATTATCGACAACATCTGCCTTAAGATTCTTGCTATCAGTGTGATCAAGCTTGAAGTCTGCAACGTTATCTTCGATTTCTTCTTGAATTGTTCGACGAAGTGGACGAGCACCTAAAGCAGGGTTGAATCCATCTTCAACTAATTTATCTTTAGCTGCGTCGGTAACATCAATGTACAAACCTTGATCCTTAACCATGTTGTTGGTGTTAGCAAGCATCAAGTCAACAATCTTAAGTAAGTCAGGTTTAGTCAATTCGTTGAATTCAATGACGTCATCAAGACGGTTAAGGAATTCAGGCTTGAAGAATTGACTCATGTTGTTTCTAGCTGATTCATTACTTTCGTCTTCATTTTCAGCAGCGAAACCAACGCTAGCATTCTTGATGCCTTGACCTGCGTTAGAAGTCATGATGATGATTGTATCTTTGAATGAAACAGTTCTACCTTGTGAATCAGTCAAACGACCATCATCTAAGATTTGCAAGAAGAGGTTCAAAACGTCTGGGTGAGCTTTTTCAATTTCGTCAAGCAAAATCAAGCTGTATGGGTTGTGACGAACTTGTTCAGTCAATTGACCAGCTTCTTCGTAGCCAACATAACCAGGAGCTGAACCAATCAACTTAGATACAGAATATTGTTCCATGTATTCAGACATATCGAAACGAATCATGGCATCTTCTGAACCGAACATTTGCTTAGCAAGTTGTTTGGCAAGCTCAGTCTTACCAACACCAGTAGGTCCTACGAATAAGAAGGAACCAATTGGACGACCTGATTTGTTAAAGCCGATTCTATTACGACGAATTGCACGAGCCACTTTTTCAACTGCCTTATCTTGACCAATGATATGAGCCTTTAAGTCACTGGCTAAGTTTTGCAATTGATTTTCTTCTTGCTTTTGAATATCGCCGACAGGGATGCCAGTCTTTTCTTCAACAATCTTATTCATAATCTTGTTGGTGATAACTGGAGACTTGTCTGGATCTACCTTTTGATCTTTAACTTTTTCGTATTTTTCAATTTGGTCGCGGTAGTAGGCTGCCTTTTCGTAATCTTCATTCTTTAAGGCTTCTTCTTTTAGTTGCTCAGCTGCATTGATTCTTTCTTGCATTTTATCCTTATCAATATAAGGAATAGTTAAGTTCATTCTTGAACCAGCTTCATCTAACAAGTCAATGGCTTTGTCAGGTAAAAATCTGTCTTGAATGTAACGAGCTGATAATTTAGCAGCTGCTTCAATTGCATCATCTGTATAATGAACGTGGTGGTAATCTTCGTAGCGTTGTTGAATACCTTTCAGAATCCTAATAGTTTCATCAATAGAAGGTTCTTTTACTTCAACGGGTTGGAATCTACGTGCTAAAGCAGAATCTTTTTCAATGTCGCGGTATTCCTTGATAGTAGTAGCACCAACTAATTGGAGTTCACCACGAGCTAAGGCTGGTTTGATGATGTTACCAGCATCCATACCGCCTTCAGCGTTACCTGCACCAACAATTTCGTGAATTTCATCAATGAATAAAATGATGTCATCACTTTGTTGTAATTCTTTGATTAATTGCTCCATCCGTTGTTCAAATTGACCACGAATTCCAGTACCTTGAACAAGTGAAACTACATTTAATGATATGATTCTTTTATTTTGTAATTTAGCTGGGACAGAACCATCAACGATTTCTTGTGCTAATCCTTCAACTACGGCTGTTTTACCAACACCTGCTTCACCGATTAAAACAGGGTTGTTTTTAGTTCTTCTATTTAAAATCTCAATTACACGAGCGATTTCTTTATCACGGCCGATAACTGGATCGATTTTTCCTTTTTTAGCAAGAGCAGTTAAATCAGTACCGTATTGGTCAAGGAGACTTTTACCACCTTGATTGCCGTTACCATTTCCTCCGCCCATTTGCATTCTTGGATTATTTCCGTTCATATTATTTGCGGCATTGTTGTTATTTCCGTTTAAAGCGTTGAATAAATCATCAAAGTCGCCAAAAAATTCATTGTTATTATTCATATTTTCTAGATTTCCTTGTTGATTTCTTAATTCTTGATAGCATTGTTGACATAAATCAATTTCTCGGCTTTGGCCATTTACCTTAGTAAAGAGGTGAATGGAGGCTGGCCGTTTATGACAATTTTGACAAAGCAAAATGCATGACCGCCTTTCATTTAAGTTGTAACAAAATTATATTATTAGCACTCTTAGTAGTCAAGTGCTAAGCTCTACATTTCTTACTTAATGTAAGAAACACATAAAATAATAATATTTTTGAAAAATTACCATAAATAGTAGAATAAATAATGAAAAAATTATAAAATTTAAAAAGTGTGGTGATATTTTTGGATTATCAAAAGATTTTAGATCAATTGGTGTCTGGAGAGCTTAAAGAATATAAGGTAGAGCCTGAAGATGCCTTTGATTTACAGAAAACTATTAGAAATTATGGCAAAAGACAATATATTACCGGCAGAGCTGAAAGAGGCGGTGCTATTGTATATACCGCTACGAACACTGACGATTGAATAATGTAAACTGTTACATTATTGTTGTCTAAACTGTAAAAACATGATAATCTAATACCTGAATGGGTATTTATTACCAGTTTAATTTTTTCAATTTAAAGGAGATATTTATAATGGAAAAACGCGATTTTCATATTATTGCAGAAACAGGTATTCATGCACGTCCAGCTACTCTTTTAGTACAAGCTGCTTCAAAGTTCGGTTCAGATGTTAACTTGGAATACAACGGCAAGTCAGTAAACTTGAAGTCAATCATGGGTGTTATGTCACTTGGTGTTGGCCAAAATGCTGATGTTACTATCACTGCTGAAGGTGACGATGAAAAAGACGCATTGGACGCAATTGCCGACACTATGAAAAAAGAAGGTTTAGCTGAATAATGACCAAGACTTTAAAAGGAATTGCTGCTAGTGATGGTATTGCCATTGCTCCAGCATATCTTCTTGTGGAGCCTGATCTTTCATTTTCAAAGTCTTCAGTTGATGATGTTGAAGCTGAAGTAGCTCGTTACAAGGATGCTATTAAGACTTCAACTACTGAAGTTGAAAAGGTTCGTGATGTTGCCAAGAAGAGCTTGGGTGAAGAAGAATCTCAAGTTTTTGAAGCTCACTTAATGATTTTGAATGATCCAGAATTTACTGGTGCCATTGAGAATGAAATTAAGGATTCAAAGATCAATGCAGAAGCTGCATTAGATGAAACTGCACAAAAGTTCATCCAAATTTTTGAAAGTATGACTGATAATCCTTACATGCAAGAACGTGCTGCCGATGTACGCGATGTTTCTAAGCGTATTATGGCTCACTTACTTGGTAAGGAATTACCAAACCCAGCTTCAATTGACCATGAAGTAATCGTTGTTGCTCATGATTTGACTCCAAGTGATACTGCACAACTTAACAAGAAATACGTTAAGGGCTTTATTACTGATATTGGTGGTCGTACTGCTCACTCAGCAATCATGGCACGTTCACTTGAATTACCAGCCGTAGTTGGTACTGATTCAATTACTAAGGACGTTAAGAACGGCGACATGTTAATTGATGATGGTCTTGATGGTGTAGCTATTATTGATCCTAGTGATGATCAAGTAGCTGACTACAAGAAGAAGGGTGAAGCTTTCTTAAAGCAAAAGGCTGAATGGAAGAAATTGAAGGATGAACCTTCAGTAACTGTCGATGGTAAGCAATTTACTATTGCAGCCAACATCGGTACTCCTAATGATATGCCAGGTGTACATGAAAACGGTGCAGAAGCTGTTGGTTTGTACAGAACTGAATTCTTGTACATGGATTCATCAAACTTCCCAACTGAAGATGATCAATTCGAAGCTTACAAGAAAGTTATCGAAGGCATGAACGGCAAGCAAGTTATCATCAGAACAATGGATATTGGTGGTGACAAGCACCTAGATTACTGGGACTTGCCAGATGAAATGAACCCATTCTTAGGTGTACGTGCTATTCGTCTTTCACTTAAGAACGAAAAGATTTTCCGTACCCAATTAAGAGCTTTGCTTCGTGCATCAGCATACGGTAAGCTTGGTATTATGTTCCCAATGATTGGTACATTGGCTGAACTTCGTCAAGCTAAGGCTATCTTAAATGATGAAAAGCAAAAGCTTGTTGAAAAGGGCGTTAAGATCGGTGACGACTTGCAAGTTGGTATGATGATCGAAGTTCCTGCAGCTGCTGTTTTAGCAGATCAATTCGCTAAGGAAGTTGACTTCTTCTCAATTGGTACTAACGACTTGATCCAATACACTATGGCTGCTGACCGTGGTAACGATAACCTATCATACTTGTACCAACCATATAACCCATCAGTACTTCGTTTGATTAAGCACACTATTGATTCTGCTCATGAAAATGGTATCTGGTGTGGTATGTGTGGTGAAGCTGCCGGTGATAACACCATGTTCCCAATCTTACTTTCAATGGGACTTGATGAATACTCAATGAGTGCAACTTCAATCTTACGTATCAGAAGCTTAATGAAGAAGTTTGATACTAAGGATCTTAAGGAATTGGCTAACGAGGCATGCTTCGTTTCAGAAACTGCTGAAGAAAATGAAAAGTTAGTTAATGACTTAATGAAGAAGATCGACAAATAAATTCATATTTTGAATTGAGAAAAGAGACCGAAAGGTCTCTTTTTTCATATTTAAATATTTTAAACAAAACATACAATTTCTTCACAAATAATTCACGTTTTATCTTTAGAATATAAAGAGAAGTTAACATAAAAGATAAAATGAGTACTTACAAAAAAGAAGTTAGTATGTTATACTAATAGTAAGATTAAGAACGTATACAAATATTTGTTCTGAGGAGCGTGATTTTTATGGTAGATTTATATGTTTCGCCTAGTTGTACTTCATGTCGTAAGGCACGAGCTTGGCTTGAAAAGCATGATATTCCATTTAAGGAAAGAAACATTTTTTCGGAGCCTTTGACTAAAAAAGAGATATTAAAAATTCTACGTATGACTGAAAATGGTACTGAAGAAATCATTTCTACCCGCTCAAGAGCTTTTCAACAATTAAAAATAAATTTGGATGATTTATCAATTGATCAGTTACTTGATTTAGTAGAAAAGAATCCAAGCTTGTTAAGAAGACCAATTATTATGGATGATCGTCGACTTCAAGTAGGATATAATGAAGACGAAATTCGTCGTTTCTTACCACGTAAGGTTCGTCGATTAGAATTGGCTGAAGCCCAAAAAATTGCAGATTTATAATATGGAAGAGTGTTAGTAATGATGCTAACACTTTTATTTTAGATAAAAAATAGGCTACAATAGGTTATATAATTCGTGGAGGAGATATCCTGTGCAAGTAGATCATATCAATGAAAATACAATAAGAGTTAGAATTAATAAAAATGAATTAGCTCATCGTGGATTGAAGGTTTTAGATTTATTGGGGGATAAACAAAAAATACAGCAATTCTTCTACTCCATTCTTTCAGAGGTAGATACTGATCATACCTTTACTCAAGGAGTACCTGTAACTTTTCAGGTAATGCCTAACAATGGCGGTCTTGACTTGATGATTACCAAGATTAAGCCTGACGATGCTGATAATCTCCGTCAAATGATAGAGCCAATGAATAGTGAGACTAATCAAACACAGGCAGAGCCCGATTCAAGAAGAAGTTTCTTTGACCTTGATCCGAAAGATGATGTAAATACTGAACTTGATCCAATAAAAGAAGAAAAGCTTGAATCATCTAATCAGGAGAACGCAGTTAATATTCAATATTGGAAATTCCAAAATCATCATTCCTACAGCTTTGATGAGTTAGGAAATCTAGTTGAATTAGCGGATAGTTTGAAAGTAAGTGATCTGGCTTCAAGTTTGTATTATTTACGGGGTAAATACTACTTGAAGTTAGCATTTTTAGATGAAAATTATGCTGAACTTAAGCCAGCTGATGCTTGGGCTATTGCTAATGAATACGGAATCAAGATTGATGATAAAGAAATGAAGACGGTAAAGGAAACTGGAAAATGTTTGTTGAACCGTGATGCTCTTGATTATATTCGCTATTACTTTCTTCAAAAGCAATAATTAAGATTTTATAAAGAAAAAGAGACGTTAGAAAAAAACGTCTCTTTTTTACGTAATAAAACATGGGTGAAGAAATATGTATGCAGCCATGTTGAATAAAAAAATAGTATTAGCCGTTAGTGAAGCGAATATGGTTAATACCGGTCAAAAAAATTTAAATATAGATGATTATCGTTGTCCACACTGTCATAAAAAAGTAATTTTAATTATTTCAGAACAAAAGGCAGCCTTTTTTAAGCATTTAACTAGTTATAGCAATGCGATGGGAGAAAAAGAGGAACATCATCAATCTAAGATGCTGTTGAAAGCCGCGCTTACTGCGGCCGGATTCAACGCGCAAGTTGAGATACCGTTAGCTGATGGTCAGCTAAGAGCAGACGTTTTAGCTTCAGAAAAATTAGCCTTTGAAGTTCAATGTGCACCGCTAAGTGATACTGAATTTAGACATCGACATTTATTATATTCTGAAATAGGAGTAACCGATATTTGGATTGTGGGACAAAGGCATTATTTAAAGAAGAAACTAAAACATACTCAGTCGATCTTTTTTAGAAAGAATAAATTGTGGGGAAATTATTATCTGGAAATTAATCCTAAAAAGAATGTGTTTTGCTTAAAATATAATGTTTTACAGGAACCGGTAACGAATAATCTTCATTACCAAGTAAAATATTTTGCTTTAGATGAATTAGATATGAAGATCTTTTGGCATTTTAAGCCTATAAAAAGAGACTATCCAATTAATATAAATAATCAAAAAAAATATTTAAGAAGACAGTTAGCACAGAAAACAAAGCTCGGATTAAAAATAGGCGAGTTACTTTATTGCAAGGGGCTAACTGTGGATAGTCTGCCAGATGAAGTGTTTAGTACTTGGCGTAATCCTGGTGAAGTAGATTCTGTCACTAAATTTTTGCAAAAATAAAACGCCTATTAAATAAGGCGTAAGTGGTTTTGTTGCGGCATAAAATTTGAAAAGCAATTTTGATAATCAGGTAGAAGCAAATTAACTAAATCCTCATGTGCAACGGGACCTTCTAGAAGGACACCATTTTGTTCATTATCCTCATTGAACAAAACAATTGTTGGTGTAGCTTTAATGTTCCATTGATTAGCTAATTTTTGATCTTCCTCGATTGAACTCCGTACATAACTGCTTTTCTTGATTGCATTAATTGTATTAGCTTTAATGTTAAGCTTAGTAGCAATTTTTTCTAACAATTTAGGATTGTAAGCTGAAGCATCATGACTTAAATTCTTTTGCAGTTCATATAAAAATTCACGTGCTTTTTTATTACCATATTTAAGTTTAATAGCATGGTAATTTTCTAGCGCATCATAAGTTGCTTTAGAAAAAGTACTGATGTCTGGCAGCTTTTGTGCATCCTTACGACGCCTAATAGCGTCATCATTTACTAAACAAACATTAGCAATAGGAATATAGTGATAACAAACGTCAATTCCAAGTTCATCAACGGTGTTGCGAATTTGTTTTTCCGTATCATAACAGTAAATTCCTATTGGATTAATGAATAGAAAAATCTCGAACATACTCTCGACCCCTTTGGTGATTTACTATTGATACTTTAGCAAGAAACAAAAAAAGTGACAAAAAATATGCCTTATTTTGTATATGTTATTTTTTGTGAATACTTGCTCGAGCAATTTTACTTTGGTTAGTATTGCTAGAATTCTGCTTAAAATTGTAATCGCTTTCCAGCTTAGCTAGGACATTAGTTATTAAAACTGGATCATCATTCTCGATTTCTAATTCAAAGTCTTCATAGCCATCTGGATAAGAAGTTGCATCTAATGTTAATTCACAATCTTGTGGTCCATTCATTAAGATACGTCTAGTTTTGCTCCAGGTGAAAAGTGAAAGAGCGTCTTGTTCCTTAGCAAAATGTGCACTGAGGTATTGACCAATATTACCGTGAAAGGTAAAGTGCCTTTTTGCTACCAATTCTTTAGCTTGCGCATGAGTTAAATTATCGTTAATTTCAATAACTTCATGATAATTTTTTTGAACTGGATTAGGATCAGGCACTTTCATTGTTTGTTCGGCATGATCGCTATAAATTCTGATTCGCAAACTAATATGGTGCTTTTTTAATAATTTATCAGGTGTATCAAAATAATAATTCTCTTGTACAAAATCACTTTTTACAGGAAAATCACTGACTATTTTTTGATAAGTCTCTTTATGTAAAAGTGTTTTAGCTTCGATTTCTCGATTTTTGCTCATAAGTTTAAAACCTCCGAATCCATAAATTATTATAATAGTTAGGAAAAAATATTTAAATCAGTTCAGATTATAATCTTTAACATGGTAAAATGTGTTTGTTTACTAAGAAAGGATGTTTTCTCATGGAAGTAGATTGGGATAACTTCTTGTGGCCTTATAATGAAGCTGTACGCGAGTTAAAGGTTAAATTTCGTTCCCTTAGACAAGGCTTTTTAACTAGGGGAGAACATTCACCAATTGAATTTGTAATTGGTAGGGTGAAGACAGTAGATTCTATTAAAGAAAAAATGACGAGACGGGTAATTAGCCCAGATGTCATTGAAACTGATATGCAAGATATTGCCGGTATACGTATTGTGACACAATTTGTGGACGATATTTATAAGGTGGTAGACTTAATTCATTCACGTGATGATATGGAAGTAGTAGAAGAGCGTGATTATATTCAAAATGCTAAACCTTCAGGCTATCGTTCATATCATATGGTAATTAACTATACAGTTTACTTGCCAGAAGGACCTAAAAAGTTAATTGCGGAAATTCAGATTAGAACTTTAGCAATGAATTTTTGGGCTACTGTTGAACATACTTTAAATTATAAATACCAAGGTGCTTATCCAGAGGATATTTCAAAACGACTTAAGTCAACCGCAGAAGCTGCGTATAAGCTAGATGAAGAAATGTCTTCTATTAAGGATGAGGTCCAAGAAGCTCAAAAGATTTTTACCAAAAATAAAGGCAAGGAAAAGTCATGAAAGTAACAATAGCGCATAATAACTATGATAAGACTTTAGAGACAGTGGCCTATCTTAAGAAGCTATTGCAAAAGAAGAATGTCATTTTTGACGCTAAATATCCAGATGTAGTAATTACAGTCGGCGGAGATGGTACTTTAATCAACGCTTTTCATCGTTATGAGAATCAGGTTGATTCAGTACGTTTTATAGGTGTGCACACAGGACACTTAGGTTTTTATACTGATTGGCGTAATTATGATATTGATAAAATGGTTGATGCGCTTTTATTAACCAAAGATCAACCGGCTAAGTACCCCTTGCTTGAAATTAAAATGTTAACTGAGTCGGGCGATACTCGTTATCATTTGGCTGTAAATGAATCAGCGGTTAAAAGAATATCACATACGCTTGAAGCAGATGTTTATATTGATGATGAAATATTTGAAAATTTTAGAGGCGATGGTTTATGTGTTTCTACGCCAACGGGCTCAACCGCTTATAGCAAATCGCTGGGCGGGGCTGTAATTCATCCGCGATTAAAAGCTTTGCAAATGACAGAGATCGCTTCAATCAATAATCGTGTATTTAGAACATTATCTGCGCCAATTGTAATCGCACCCGATCAATGGATTACGATTGTGCCTAACGCTGATCATTTTGTAATGACTGTGGATGGGGCAAGAATCGATGTTAAAAATGCCAAAAAAATAGAATATCGTATTTCTAAGCACTCAATTCAGTTTGATCAGTTTGGTCATCACCATTTTTGGGCGCGTGTACAAAATGCGTTTATTAAGGATAACGAGGGTAATGACAAGTTTATTTAAATTAATTGTACAAGAAAAAGATCCCAAAAAATTGGGCTCTTTTTTGTTAAAGAATGGTTTCTCGCATCAGGCTTTGATTAAGGCAAGACATCATCACGGAATGATTTTGGTAAATCATAAGCGAAGATATTTAAGTTTTCATTTACGGACTGGGGATGAAGTTATTTTTGTTAGTGGTGAAGAAAAGAAAAATCAATTTTTGAAGCCATCTAATAATCCGGTAGATCCAGTTTTAGAGACTAAAAATTATATTGTGCTAAATAAACCAGCTGGGGTTTTATCAATCCCGTCTAGATATGAAGATAACGATGCTATTGTAAATAGATTAATGGGCTATTTTTCGAGTCAAAATGAAAAGGATTTAAAGCCTCATGTGATTACTCGTTTGGACCGAGATACTTCTGGTTTAGTATTAGTTGGAAAGAATGCTGTTGCGCATGCTCGTTTTAGCAAAATTGGTAAAGAGCAGTTTATTAAAAAGTATCACGCTATTGTTCATGGGAATTTTGCGAAAGATGAGTTAGCTGGATTAATTGATGAACCGATCGGTAAAGAAGGCGACGGTGTAAAAAGAGCCGTAGTAGCAAGCGGAAAAAAAGCACAGACGTGTTATCGTGTGCTTAGCCAAGTTAAAGGGGCTAGTCTAGTAGAATTACGCCTGTTAACAGGTAGAACGCATCAGATAAGGGTTCATATGGCTTATTTAGGCCATCCACTTTTTGGTGATCCCTTATATGGCATTGATGACGATTTTTCCCGGCAAGCATTAAATTGTTTTTATTTAGCTTTCCCTGATCCATTTGATAATGAAAAAAAGCGAGTAATTGAAATCAAAGATCCACAAGACATGTCGAAGTTATGGCAAAAATTAGTTAATTAATAAAAATTTTTAAAATCATTAGGATAAACTATTAAAATACTTGCATAAAGAAAGCGCATTCTTTAGAATGATAAGTGCAATATAAAACTATACTTATACAGAAAAGAGGATACCTTTATGTATTATTCCAATGGTAATTATGAAGCTTTTGCAGATCCTAAAAAGCCTGAAGGCGTAGACAATAAGTCTGCTTATATTATCGGTAGCGGTCTAGCTGGCCTTTCTGCAGCTGTCTTCTTGGTTCGTGATGCTCAAATGAAAGGTGAGAATATTCATATCTTGGAAGAATTGCCAGTAGCTGGTGGTTCACTTGACGGTGCTAAACGTCCAAACGCTGGCTTCGTTGTCCGTGGTGGACGTGAAATGGAGAATCACTTTGAATGTTTATGGGATATGTATCGCTCAATTCCAAGTTTGGAAATTCCAGGTGCTTCTTATCTTGATGAGTATTATTGGCTTGATAAAGAAGACCCTAACTCCTCAAATTGCCGTTTGATTTATAACCGTGGTGATCGTCTTCCAAGTGATGGTCAATACGGTTTAGGCAAATGTACTAATGAAATTGTTAAATTAATCATGACACCAGAAAAGAAACTTGAAGGAGAAACTATTGAGGAATTCTTTAGCGATGACTTCTTTAAGACTAACTTCTGGTCATACTGGTCAACAATGTTTGCTTTCGAAAAATGGCACTCAGTAGCCGAAATGCGCCGTTATGCAATGCGCTTTATTCACCACATTGATGGTTTGCCAGACTTTACCGCTTTGAAATTTAACAAGTATAACCAATATGAATCAATGGTAAAACCACTCTTGGCATACTTAAAAGATCATGGTGTTAAATTTGAATATGATTGTCACGTTCAAAATGTAGAAGTTGATCATGATGGCAAGCAAAAGATTGCTAAGAAGATCATTATGACTCAAAATGGCAAGGAAACAGAAGTTCCATTGACTCCAAATGACATCGTATTTATTACTAATGGTTCAATTACTGAGAGTTCAACTTACGGTGATCAAAATACCCCAGCTCCAATTACACATGCTAAAGGTAGTTCCTGGAAGTTATGGGAAAATTTGGCAAAGCAAGATCCAGACTTTGGTCACCCAGATGTCTTCTGTGAAAACTTACCAGAACGTAGCTGGTTTGTTTCCGCAACTACTACTTTGAAGAATAAGAAATTAGCTCCATACTTTGAACGTTTGACTAAACGTAGTCTTTATGATGGCAAAGTTAATACTGGTGGTATTATCACGATTGTCGATTCTAACTGGGAGCTTAGCTTTACTATTCACCGTCAACCACACTTCAAGAGTCAAAATCCAGATGAAATTGTAGTTTGGATTTATGCACTTTATTCAGACACTGAAGGTAATTACATTAAGAAGAGAGTGGTTGACTGCAGCGGTAAGGAAATTGCCGAGGAACTTTTGTATCACTTAGGTGTTCCAGAAAGTCAAATTAGTGAATTAGCTAGTGAAGAAAACATGAATACTGTTCCTGTTTACATGCCATACATTACTAGTTACTTCATGCCAAGACATAGCGGTGACCGTCCAGCCGTTGTACCAGATGGTTCTGTCAACATCGCCTTTATTGGTAACTTTGCGGAGTCGCCAACAAGAGATACCGTATTTACTACTGAATATTCAGTCAGAACGGCTATGGAAGCTGTTTATACGCTTTTGAATGTTGACCGTGGTGTTCCTGAAGTATTTGATTCAATTTACGATATTCGTCAACTCTTGCGGGCAATGTACTACATGTCAGACAAGAGGAAGCTGGCTGATCAAGACATGCCACTCCCTGAAAAATTAGCTCTTAAGACAGGGATGCGCAAGATTAAGAAGACTTGGGTAGAAGAATTGTTAAAAGAAGCTAACTTGATGTAGTTTTAATGCAAAAAGAAAAAAGCTTGATTTTTATCAAGCTTTTTTTGTATGCTTCTTAACGCGCTTCATAATAAATAAAATCGCTGCAGCTATTAGGGCAACGGCCACAATCATGACTGCTGCCTTAATAATTCTGCTGGTGTCAAGATGCAAAATTGAGTCGCCACCATAAGCATAAAGATAAGCAAATGGACTTACCCCGATCACAATCGGAATCAATTGCTTTTTGAAATCATTTTTATTAATCAAAATATTGACATAGCTAACGGTTGCACTTGGAATAAATGGGATGAGATAGCCAATAGTTAGAGCGACCATCGGATATTTTTGTGTAGTTAACAATTTGTAGATCTTACTATTAGACATATGTTTAATGTCATATAGTTTGTGCAAAAACTGCATCAAGATGATTTGTCCTAAAATATCACTAATCCAGTTAACAATAAAGCCAAATGCTGGACCATACAGGATTCCATTCAAAACACAGAAGATACCATTAGATAAGCCGGGAATTGCCACACAAATGGCATTTAAAATAAAAAGAAAAGCTAAATCTTCGATCCCGTGGCTACGAACCATTTTAATTAACAATTCTTCATTATGGTGATCAAAATGAACTAGTAATTTTAATTCTGGTAGATAGCTTAAATATAATTTATATAAAAGCAATAATCCTAAAATTCCACCTAGAATAAATAGTATGATACGAATAATCTTTTGTTTCACTTGGTCACCTTCTTATTAATTCAGTTCTGCTTATGTCTATTTTACTTTAAATTTATGAAATGAAAAAGCCATGACTAGCATGTCATGGTTATTTTTCATTATGAGTTATTTGGTGAAAAGTACGCGAGTGCCTTCAGGAACAGGAATTTCTGTTTGAATTGGAGTTAAAGTTCCATTACCGCCATTTCTGATATACAAGGTAGCGTTATCTGTATTTTGATTTGCAGCTACTACGTATTTTTGATCGGCATCCCAGTTGAAGTCACGAGGGAAATCACCAAATGTAGAAATGCGCTGAACTAAGCTTAGGGTGTGGTCATCATTAATCTTAAAGACGGTGATAGAATTGTGGCCTCTGTTGGAGTTATAAACATATTTACCATCTTTACTAATGTAAAGTGCTGCGGCACCATTGTGTTCAGTAAAATCTTCTGGAATGGTCTTGTATGTAGCGATATTTTCGAAGTCCCAAGTGTCTTCATTAAATTTAACTACGTTGATTTTGCTAGATAATTCACCAACAACGTAGAAGTAGTTACCATCTTTTGAAAAGACGATGTGGCGAGTTCCAAAACCAGCTTCATTTTTATATTGAGCTAGGTGATGTAACTTGCCGTTTTCTAACCGGTAGAAGTCGACAGTGTCATTACCTAAATCGCAGCTAACTAAATTACCTGCGGGTGTTTCATCGAAGAAGTGTGGGTGAGGGCCATCGACTTGTTCTGAACGTGGGCCCAATGTTTCGGCCTTGTGAGTGACTTGATCGAGTAATTCTAACTTGCCGCTTTTATTGTAGTGGAATACAGATAAAACGGCGGTGTGGTAATTTGCGGTATAGATAAGCTTTTGATCGCGATCAATACCAACATATGCTGGTGAAGCGCCAGGTGTTAAATAGCGATCGACTTCACTTGAACCATGTTCACCTAATTTAAAGACGCTGATACCACCTTCGTCACCTGCGTTGTTAATAGTAAAAATTAAATCGCCATCTTTTTGGAAATAAGTAGGGCCACCTACACTAATAATATTTTCGGCCTTGCCTAACTTAGCTCCATTATCTTCACCAGTAAAAGGCAATTCATAAATACCTTTAGAGGTCTTCTTAGTATAGCCACCGATTAAAACTTTCATATAATGCCTCCGATTTTTTAGAAAAAGTATTAACTGAGATAAGTATAGCATGGAAAATAATGAATCAGATTGTGACTTGTTCTCGTGAAAAGTGCTAGAGTAGGAAATATAAGGGAAAATAATAATTGTAAAAATGAGAAGGTGCGTATAGGATGGATGAAAATAAAATCCGTAAATTATATGCCCAGAATGAGGTTCAACAAGTTTTTACAAATTTGCAATCTTCTTCTTCTGGATTATCAGATGAGGAAGCCGCTAAGCGACTTAAAAAATATGGTACTAATACTATTCTATTAAAAAAGCCGCAGCTGAATCAGAATGGAAAACGTTTTTAAAAAACTTTTCTAGTATGATGGCAATTTTGCTTTGGATATCAGGGTTAATTGCAATAGTTTCCGGAACGTTAGAATTAGGAATTGCCATTTGGTTGGTTAATATTATCAATGGCTTATTTAGTTTTTGGCAGGAGCGAGCCGCCAAGCGGGCAACGGATACCTTAAACAATATGTTGCCCAGCTATGTAGAAGTGATTAGAAATGGCAAGAAAAAGCAAATAAATAGTAAAGAGCTAGTGCCGGGGGATGTTTTTGTTTTACAAGCTGGTAACTCAATCCCAGCCGATGCAAGAATTATTTCCGCCAGTTCAATGCAAGTAGATCAAAGTGCTTTGAATGGTGAATCTGTTCCAGAGTCTAAAACCACAAAGTATGATCCTGGTGAAGGTAGTTATGCTGAAAGCAATTTGGTCTACTCAGGCACAACTGTGGGAGCTGGCACTGCTAGAACAATTGCTTTTGCGACGGGTATGAATACAGAATTCGGTCGAATTGCAAGCTTGACGCAAAAACAAACGAAGACAAGCAGTCCTCTCACGGCAGAGCTTAATCGATTGACTAAGCAAATTTCGATTATTGCTATTACGATTGGACTTATATTTTTTATCGCAGCTATCTTCTTCGTAAAGTATCCTTTAGCTAAGGCTTTTATCTTTGCTTTGGGGATGATTGTTGCTTTTATTCCAGAAGGATTATTGCCAACGGTAACTTTAAGTCTAGCTCAAGGTGTTAAGCGGATGGCTAAAAAGCATGCGTTAGTGAAAGAATTGAATTCTGTTGAAACTTTAGGTGAAACGACAGTTATTTGCTCAGATAAAACCGGTACGTTGACGCAGAATCAAATGACAATTCACTACCTTTGGACACCAGCTCATGAATATCACGTTACTGGTAATGGCTATGTTAATAATGGTCAGATTGAGCTAAATACAAAACAATTATGGTATGAGGAAAATCCTGATTTACGTAAATTAGTTCAAATTGCAGCTTTGGATAATGATACTTCGGTTCAACCTAATAAAAAGGGTGGAAAGCCTAAGATTTTAGGTACACCAACCGAAGCTTCCTTGATTGTGATGGCAGAAAAAGCTGGATTTGATAAACAAAAAGTTTTAGTAAAATATCCTTGTTTGCGGGAATTGCCATTTGATTCTGATCGTAAAAGAATGTCAACTGTTCATCGTTGGGATGATACGCATTATATTGTTCTCACTAAAGGTTCTTATAGCGACACGATTAAGCAATGTGATCAAATCCAGGTTGATGGTAAAATTCGTCCGATGACTGAAGCAGATCGTCTTCGCGCTAAAAAGGCAAACGCTGATTATGCTTCTCGCGGATTGCGCAGTATGGTCCTCGCTTATAAAATAATCGATCATGGTGTCGATATTAATAAAATAAGTATTGCGGATGCGGAAAATTATTTGATCTTTGTGGGTTTAGCAACAATGAGCGATCCACCACGTCCAGAAATTTATGATGCAGTTAAACGTTGTCATCAGGCCAAAATTAGAATAATCATGGTAACTGGGGATTCAAAATTAACTGCTAAGTCAGTGGCTGTTCAAATTGGTTTAACTTCTGATCAAGCACGTGTAATTTCCGGTAATGAATTAGATCAAATGAGCGATGAAGAATTGCGTCATGCATTAAAAGATGAGGTAATCTTTGCCAGAGTTGCTCCAGAACAAAAATACCGCATTGTAAAGAATTGTCAGGCTAACGGTGAAGTTGTAGCTTCCACCGGTGATGGAGTTAATGATGCTCCGGCTTTAAAGCAAGCCGATATTGGAATTGCAATGGGAATGACTGGTACTGACGTGGCTAAAGATGCAGCCAATATGATTTTGACCGATGATAACTTCGCCTCGATTGTAGCTGCCATTGAAGAAGGACGTGCAGTTTATAGCAATATCCGCAAGTTCTTAACATATATTTTGACTTCTAATGTACCCGAAGCTATTCCGTCAGTGCTATTTCTTTTCTCGGCTGGATTAATTCCACTTCCTATGACAGTTATGCAAATTTTAACGGTTGATCTAGGTACCGATATGCTTCCAGCCTTAGGATTAGGTGCGGAAGCTGCCGATCAAGATGTTATGAAGCAACCACCACGTAAAAGATCAGAACATTTATTGAACAAGGGTGTTATTATTAAAGCCTTTTGCTGGTATGGTCTTTTATCAAGTATTATTTCTACAGCTGCCTATTTCTTTGTGAACTATCAAAATGGTTGGCCTAACGTAGCTTTGGCTGCTAATGGCTCAATTTATATGCGAGCTACAACTATGGCTTTAGGTGCAATTGTCTTCACTCAGGTGGCAAATGTATTAAATTGTAGAACTAATACAGTTTCTGTTTTTAAAAAGGGATTATTTGAGAATAAAAATATTTGGTACGGCATTATTTTTGAAATCATTCTATTCGTTATCTTGACTATTACACCAGGCATTCAGCAGGTGTTCAATACAACTATCTTGACTGCTAGTGATTGGCTATTCCTATTCTTGTTACCAATTCCTTTAGTATTATTAGATGAACTAAGAAAATGGTTGATGTATCATCACAAAAATATCTAATAATTTGGGCTGCTTAAGTTTTTAAGCTGCTATTCTTATGCTAAAATTATTTTTAAGGAGATATAAGATTATGAAATGGATTTCAACTATTAAAAAAATTGGTAAAAAAGCTATCGATAATAAAGATGGCATGGTAATTTTGTTCGGCGAGGGTGCCAACAAAGACTTAGAAGATGTTTCAGTTATTCAAAAATTTAGTGATGAAACTCCAGTTAATGGCTTTGTCTTTAAAAAGGGTGATACGATTACTGTAGATGGTCAAACTTATGTAGCTAATTATGTAGGTCCAATGGTTGAAAGTAATATGAAGGCTTTGGGTCACGCTACTTTATTCTTTAACCGCCCAATTTCTAAAGCACCTTTAGCAAATGCGGTATATTTTGATCCAGATGTTGCTCAACCACTTCCAACCTTTAAAGTGGATGATGATATTGTTTACGAACACATTTAAATACTAGGACAGGTAGATGGATTATAAACAAAAAAGTAAAAAAGAAACCTTATTTAAAAAATGGTTTTTAGATAATCGGTTTAGTATTGTTTTATTAAACATCTTATTGTTCTTTTTAATTATCTGGATTTTTAAAAAAATTTCTTTTGTATTAAATCCTGCTTGGGTATTTTTTAGTGCGATTTTGCCGCCATTACTTTTAGCGGTTATTCAATATTATGTAATGAATCCAGTAGTAGATTGGTTTGAAAAGAAGTTTAAAGTACCTAGAGTTGCTACAATTCTTGTCTTGTTTCTGTTTGTTTTAATAGCTTTAATCTGGATTATCAATATCCTGGTTCCTATTGCCCAGAATCAGATTAATTCGCTGATTAAAAACTGGCCTCATATTTGGAACGATGCTGTTAATGCAACGCAGAATGCTTTGCGTGATCCTCGTTTGCATGAGGTAAAAGGTAGCTTACAAGGCATGATAGACAATACGCAAAAAACTTTGTTTAAATCAGGGCAAAGTACTATCAACGCTACTTTAGGCAATATATCATCTGCGGTAAGTATTATTACAATGATTGTGATGACTCTGCTTACTGCACCGTTTATCTTATTCTTTATGCTCAAAGATGGGCATCAATTGCGTCCTTACATTACGAAATTTGCACCGGAGCATTGGCAACCTAGTTTTAGTCAGCTGTTGTATGATATCAACTATGCATTGGCTTCATATATTCGTGGTCAAATAACAGTTGCTTTTTGGGTAGGCGTCATGTTTGTAATTGGCTACATAATAATTGGCCTACCATATGGATTAGCTTTAGCTATCCTAGCCGGTTTTATGAATTTGATTCCATATTTTGGGACACCATTGGCTCTTATTCCGGTATTCGTAATTGCAATTATGACTTCAGGATCAATGTTAATTAAGGTTTTAGTGGTCTTTTTAATTGAACAAGCAATTGAAACTAGAATTTTAAGTCCTTTAGTTATGGGGAATAAAATGGAAATGCATCCCGTAACTACTATTTTACTTTTAATCGGTGCTAGTTCCGTTTGGGGACTATGGGGTGTAATTTTTGGTATTCCGATCTATGCAGTCTTGAAGATTATCGTGTCTCGCGTGTACAATTATTATCGAAGAGAATCTGAAATTTTTAGTGAAACAGATGCTGTTTCTTCGACCACGGGAGATGCAGATACAAAAGCAAATAATGCTAAATAAATTAAAGCGTGGTTTAAAAGCTGCGCTTTTTTAGTTTAAGGAGTTTTTGAAATGACAAATCACGTAGTTTTATATGAGCCGTTAATGCCAGCTAATACTGGTAATATTGCACGTACCTGTGCAGGTACCAATACAGTTTTAGAGTTGATTGAACCTTTGGGGTTTCAAATTGATAATAAAAAAATGAAACGAGCAGGGCTCGATTATTGGGACAAAGTTGATGTACGTCGTCATGATGATCTGAATGCTTTTTTAAAGACTTTAGGGCCTAATGACGAAATGTATTTAATTTCTAAGTTTTCATCAAAGAATTATGTAGATGTAGATTACACCGACCCAAATAAAAATTATTATTTTGTTTTTGGTAAGGAAACTACAGGGTTACCTGAAACTTTTATGCGTGAATATTATGACAGAAATTTAAGAATTCCAATGTCAGATAATATTCGTTGCTATAATTTGTCGAATTCTGTAGCAATGGTCTTGCTTGAAGCATTGCGTCAACAAGGATTTCCAAATATGGAAACTGCACACCATTATGAAAATGATAAATTGAAGGATGATTATGATCGTCCAGAAAGATATGAACGTAATTTAGGAAGTGAAGAATAATGGATTTTGAGAGAAAAACACCAGTAACTGTACAAGCATTTCACTATGATTTAGTTGATGAAGATACAGAACCAAAGAGCGATGTTAGAACTGGCATTCAAAAATTGGATGTAAGTCAAGATGATGAGCATTCAGAAGAAAATGGCAGCTATTATGATGTAGCTGTGTTCTATGATGTAGTTCCTGCACCAAGTGAATTTAGAGTAAGTGGAACTATTCATCAGGTTGTTCAATTGAAAGATTATCATGGTGATGGTTCTGATATCAGTAGCGCAGATTGGCAACTTTTAAGTCGACCATTGGTTGAATATATTGAGACTTTAACGTATGAAGTAACTCAAGTAACTTTTGACCAACCGGTTAACTTGAACTTTAAAGCCAATTTTTAATCACTAATTAGGGTGAGTACATGCCTGTAAAAAGGAAAAAAAGAAAGACAAAAAAGACATATTCTAAAAAGAAAACAACTAAAAAACAAAATTTAAATTGGAGTATTTTGGGGCTAGTATTTATTTTGCTAGCTGTTTTTGCCTTTGTTAGATTTGGTATTTTAGGTAAACAGATTGCTAATTTGATTCGCTTGTTTTTTGGTGATTCGTATCTATTAGCTGCTAGTTTATTAGCCCTTTTTGGGCTGGTAAATTTGATTTATAACCAGCCAGTTCATTTGTCAGTTAAACGTACAATTGGGCTTTCTTTAGCATTCATTGGTATTTTATTGATTCAAAGTAGCTTGTATTACGAGCATGAATTAGTAAATAGTAATTTCTTGAATTCATTCTGGCATGCGATGACTGCAGAATTTGGTCGTGCCGCTGTTACAGAAAGTGTTGGTGGCGGCCTGATTGGTTCGCTAGGTTATCAGATTTTCTATCCGCTATTAGGACAAATTGGGATCAAGATTTTTGCGTTCTTACTAATTCCTATTGGAATCTTGATGTTCTTTGATGTGAAATTCAGGACGATTATTGAAAAATTTCAATCCAGTAGTCAATTATTTATTCAAAAAAATAAAACCGCTGGTGTTAAGTTGAAGGACAAATATAGCGACGTATTGGAAAAAAGAAAACAAAAACGTGCTAATGACGATGATAAAAATATTTTCCCAGACGTTGCAGATTTTGATTCTGATGACAATGAGGAAGATACTAGTGTTAAACCTTCAAGTGAAGACGTGATGGTCGAACCAGATCCAGAGCCGGCTCCTGAGCCGCAAATCCAAATTGCACCACAGCATGAAGAACCTGACAGCAAGGATTTACCTAAATCGCATTCTTTTGCTCAAGAAGATCAAAAATTGGTGCAAGAATTAGCCAATGTGGATCATGGTGAGTTAAAAACAGATACTATAGTTAACAAGTCATATAAAAAGCCTCCTTTGAGTTTATTAGATCCAATTAAATCAACTGATCAGAGTACAGACCGTGATTTAATTAAGAAAAATACTCAGGTTTTACAATCTACTTTTAAGAGTTTTGGTGTAAAGGTAATTATTAAAAAGGCCATTTTAGGCCCTACTATTACTCGGTATGAGGTTCAACCTGCCGTCGGTGTAAAAGTTAGTCGTATTGTTAATTTGGCTGACGATTTGGCTTTGGCACTTGCAGCCAAGGATATTAGAATTGAAGCTCCAATTCCAGGAAAACCTTTTATTGGTATTGAGGTGCCTAATCGGGCAACTTCAGTTGTATCTTTTAAAGATGTAATGGAACATCAAGATGCAAAGGCAAAAAAGGATCCAATGAATGTGCCATTAGGCAAAGACGTTACTGGAAGTACTATTTCCGCTAATTTGGCAAAAATGCCACACTTATTAATAGCTGGGTCTACTGGTTCTGGTAAGTCTGTTGCCATCAACACTATTTTGGCAAGTATTTTGATGAAAGCCAGACCAGAAGATGTAAAGCTAGTTTTAATTGATCCTAAAATGGTAGAACTTTCTGTTTATAACGGAGTACCACACTTGTTAATTCCGGTTGTAACAGATGCTAAATTGGCTTCTAATGCATTGCGCAAAGTAGTTAAAGAAATGGAACGCCGCTATAAGTTATTTGCGGCAGGTGGCGTTCGCAACATGGGCGAATATAATCAAAAAGTCGCTGAAAATAATCAGGATAAATCTAAGCCTGCAATGAAGCCATTGCCGTATATTTTAGTAGTGGTTGACGAACTTAGTGACCTGATGATGGTTGGTGGCCATGATGTTGAAGGAGCAATAGTTCGACTAGGACAAATGGCTCGAGCTGCCGGAATTCATATGATTTTAGCTACTCAGCGTCCAAGTGTAGATGTTATTACTGGTTTAATTAAAGCCAATGTTCCATCTCGTATTTCTTTTGCTGTATCTAGTGGTGTAGATTCTAGAACTATTTTGGACCAAACAGGAGCTGAAAAACTTCTAGGTCGTGGTGATATGCTTTATATGCCAATTGGTGCTTCAAAACCTGAACGTATTCAAGGTGCTTATATTGCGAGTGATGAAGTTGAACGTGTAATCGATTGGGTAAAGAAGCAACAAAAAGTTGACTATGATGAGACTATGATTCCTAAAAAGGGTGAAAACTCATCGGCTTCTGATAATGGAAACGATGAACCGGAAGATGAATTTTATAATCAAGCTGTTGATTTGGTTCGTCGTCAGCAAACAGCAAGCGTATCTATGTTGCAGAGACGTTTTAGGATCGGTTATAATCGGGCTGCAAGAATCGTGGATGAGATGGAAGCTAAAGGAATTGTGGGACCTTCTGAAGGTTCAAAGCCACGTCAAGTATTAGTCCCACCAGTAAAGAATGAAGGTAATGGAAATAATGCTAATGACTAATATTACAATTAGGAAAAATAAGAAATTTACAACAGCCGCGTTGGGCTGTTTTTTGCGTTTACCGCTGACAAGTCACAATTTAGCTTTTGCAAGCTTGCTATCACGTTTGCAGTCAAACACCAGTATGTTATATCCACAAATTGCGGAGCAGACTCGAAGATTGGCCGATTTATATGATTTGCAATTGGATATTATGCCTCAGCTTTTTGGTAAAGAAATAATTTTGACTTATTATGCAAATTTTGTTGAACCAACTGAAGTACTGGATCCAGAGTATGTATGTCAAGAAATAATTCAAACTATTAGCGAAATTATTACTAAGCCAGATTGTACTCCGGAGATGTTGGCCTATGCGAAAAGACAACTAGAAGATGATTATCGCGAGTTAATGGAGCAGCCTGCCAATTATGCCATCGATCAATTCTTTAAATTATGGTACCGGGATCAGCCAGATTATGCTGAGAATTTTATGGGACCAATTGATGAAATACAAAATGCTACTGTAGATGAGGTAAATCGTTACATTGAGAGTCTGCGTGATGTCCCTGTAGCCGTAATTGGCATGGGACGTGACCACCAGTTAATGACTAAACTAGCTAAATTTTATTTCACCCAGGCTGGTATTATAAAAAATTTCCAAACCACTGGCTTAACTATTCCTGCTAACAAAAACTTAATTGAAAAAGTTGATGAACAAGGCAATGCGCAAGCACAATTGTTAATGGGCTTTGGCATTAATCATACAATTAATTATCAGGAACAAATTGTAGGCTTACTTTTAAGTCAATATTTAGCAGGAGACCAATCATCTAAGTTGTTTAGTAAAATTCGTGAAGAATTAGGTGCAGCTTATGCTGTCGAGGCTAGCTGTTTTGCTAATAATTCTCTGTTTTTAATTAATGCTGGATTGGATCCCGATCAAGTAGAATCTGCTAAGCGAGTGATATTAAATGAAATAGAGAATTTGGCTGCTGGCAATGTAGATGAAGAACTTTTTAAAAAAGCTCAAAAGGCCTTGTATAGAAATACTAAAATTGGTTTAGACAGTCAAAATTGGCAAATGGGTCAAGCCTTTCGAGGAGAATTATTTTCAGACTATTTAGATTTTGATCGAGAGACTGCTATTAAAAAGGTCACAACTCATCAATTAGTCAGTTTTGTTCAAAATTTATTCTTTAATGAAAGCTATATTTTAAAATGATTACACCAAAAATTATTAAAAGAGAATATAAATCTGGTTTTAAAGCCGAGATTATCCTGAAGCCCCATTTTTATCAACGCTTTTTTGGTATTATTATTGATTTCGGCAGTAGTGATCCCCAAAAAGTAGCGGGTTCTGCCCACTTTTTGGAACATAAATTATTTGCTAAAAAAGATGGAGATATTTCTTCACAATTTGAGGAAATTGGCGCAGATGTTAATGCATTTACCTCCTTCAATGAAACTATGTTTTATTGCAGCGGGATTGAACACACCCCCAAGATGATTGATCTGTTGTTTAGATTAGTAGGCGAGCCATATTTTACTAAACAAAATATTGCCAAAGAGGCTCCTATAATTGAGCAAGAATTGGCAATGTACCAGGATGATCCGATGTGGAAAGTAAACAATGCCATTATGACGAGCATGTTTGGTAATTCCAATTTAGGGACCGAAGTAGTTGGGACTAAAGAATCGATTAATCAGGTAACCAAGCAAAATTTGACTAAGGTTTATACTGAAAATTATGTGCCTACTAAAATGCAATTTGTTGCTTGTGGTGATTTTTCGGATAATCAAGTTCGAACCATTTTGCGTCAAGTAGGTAAATTGCAAACTAAGTATCTAGCTGATCGTAAAGATGTTTCGACTCCGGTTTCTCAACCAGTGGGTGAGCTTTCAGATCAAGTTTTGCAAGCTAAAGGAAATTCAAAAGCTTTTGGATTGGGTATTCGATTTAAAAACTTTAAGAAAGTATTATCTAGTTCTGATTTGACTCAAATTCTGCTAGAAATAATGTTAGAATCAAAATTAAGCGTGATGAGTCCTTGGTTTGAGAAAATGCGCAAGGAAAAGCTGTTGGCTAATCCTTTGCAAATTTCAGTTAACTATACTAGACAAGGCGATTTTGCTACTATTTTTGGAGTTAGTGCAGATAATCAAAGAATAATTGAGGAGATTAAACGCGTTTTAACCCAACCTATAGATCCTAATTCTGAGCAATATCGTTTTATTAAAGAGAATTTTGTTTTGCAGAAGAAAGAATGGCTGGCCCGTACTATTCGGACAATGAATAATCTTTCATATTTTGCAATTGAAATGATTGAAGAAAATCTTGACCATGAAGATTTACAACTTAATTTATTAAAGTTGCAGACGATGGGCTTTGAAGAATTCGATCAAATTTGTCAAAAGCTGATGAAAGATAGCACTATTTGCTCGGCTTATTTAAACTCTGATAAGGAGGAGCAATAAATGAAGCGTGCAATTGTATTCGGTGCTACAGGTGGCATAGGACAAGCAATTTGTCGTGATTTGGCTGAAGATGGCTGGTCTCTTTATTTGCATTACAATTCCAAAAAGGAAGTTGCTGAAGAATTAGGTCAAAAGTTGTTTACTAAATATCCTGACCAGGATTTTATGCCGATTAAGTTAGATTTTGAAGTTGATGATGCACAATTAAGTGAATTTGTTCAGAATTTATTGCCGGTTAATGCAGCAGTTTTTGCTCAAGGGGTCACTAATTACGGCTTTCTAGGGGATGAAGATCTTGATAATATTACAAGATTAATAAAAATCAATCTGACTGTACCCATTAAATTAACTAAATTACTGGAGCCGCAGCTAATGAAACAAGGTTTTAGTCGAATCGTTTACTTAGGTTCGGTTTATGGAGGCTACGGTAGTGCTCTGGAATCGGTATATAGTGCCACTAAAGGTGGGTTAAGTCGTTTTGCGCAGGCTTATGCACGTGAAGTAGCATCAAATAATTTGACGGTTAATGTAATTGCACCAGGTGCTGTAAAGACTAATATGAACAGTATTTTTTCAGAAGATACTATTGAGGAAGTTCAAGAAGAGATTCCTGTTGGTCGTTGGGCTGATGGAAAAGATATTTCATATTGGATCAAAGTGTTGCTGAATGAACGAAGCAGTTACCTTACTGGTCAAACAATTTATGTTACTGGAGGCTGGCTTTTATAACTAAGAAGTTGTAAACGAAATTTTATGGTATACTCAATTTGTTAAATTTAATTTTGAAGAGGTTAATATGGCAGACATCGGAGATAAATTAAAGAGCGCCAGAGAGGCTAAAGGACTTTCAATTCAAGATATCGAAAAGGCAACTAAGATTCAAAGCAGATATCTTGAAGCAATTGAAAACAATGAATTTGATAAGCTTCCAGGTGATTTTTACGTTAGAGCATTTATTAGACAATATGCTCAAGTTGTTGGCTTAGATGGTAAGGAACTTCTTAGCGACTATCATGAAGATATTCCTGAATCCAAGCCGGATGAATACGTAGAAAACTCGATTGACAATAAGAGCGAAGAGGTTCGTGAAACCACAAATAACAAGAAGAATTTGTGGAAGAATTACTTGCCAAGAATCGCAATCGCATTAGGTGTAATTATCGTAATCTTAGTTGTATACGTATTGTATGCACGTATTTCATCAAGTGGTCAGCATCATGATACTGATAACAGCGGCGTAACTGTATCATCACAGAAGACATCATCGTCATCTTCTAAGAAGACTAAGCCGGTTGCTGTAAATACAGTTAAGATTAAAAAGATTAATGACAATGAATACCGTGTCCTTGGTCTTAAGAGGAATCGTCGTTTAGTTGTTAAGGCAGGTTCAACTCAAAATACTTCTGCGGGAGTACAAATTAATGGCAATGCAAATAGCTGGCAAGGAACTTTAATTGCTAAGCAAAAGCATACCCTTACTTTACCTTCAAACGCTGAACGAGTTGTAATTACCTTGGGTAATGATAATGGTAGTTCGATTAAGATCGGTGGCAAGAAGGTTCCATACGTACCTAATAATAGCTACAGAACAATTACTTTGTTAATTGGAAAGGCTAAGAAGACTACTACTCATCATACTGATGACAATACTAGTCAAAATGGAACGACTAGCGATAATAATACTAATAACAGTAATACTACTACTCAAAATCAAACTCAGAGCAGCTCTACTACTAGACACAACACTCAAACTAGTCACCAACAATCATCAGCTGCTCAAAGCAGTCAAACAAGACAAAGTAGTCAAACACAACAATCATCAGCTACTCAATCATCAACAACCACTACGCAAAATAACAATGCCGGTGGAAATGATAATGGTGGCAGCGGTGATGAAAATAATGGTAATTAAAGCTTAGGAGAAAATAAGAAGAATGAATTTACCTAATAAACTTACTGTTTTTAGAATCTTTTTGATTCCAGTATTTATGTTAATTATAATTTTCGGTGGGGATGCTCATACTGAAGCCGCTGGTTCAACTGTTGTTTGGAGCTGGGTAATTGCAGCTATTGTTTTTGCCGTAGCTTCAGCTACTGACTGGTTTGATGGTCATATTGCTCGTTCACGCAACATGGTTACCAACTTTGGTAAGTTTGCTGATCCTTTGGCAGACAAGATGTTGACTATGACTGCATTTATTTTCTTAGTTGAATTGAAGCTTGCTCCAGCTTGGGTTGTTGCAATCATCGTTTGTCGTGAATTAGCAGTTACTGGTTTGCGCTTGATTTTAGCTGAAAACAAGGGACAAGTTTTGGCAGCTAAAATGCCTGGTAAGATCAAGACTACTTGCCAAATGTTATCAATCATCTTCTTATTGATCGGTAACTTCTGGTATATCGGTACAATTTTACTTTACCTTGCATTGATCTTTACTATTTACTCAGGTTACGACTACTTCCACCAATCATGGGGCGTATTCAAAGGATCCATGTAAAATTAAAGATAAATTAAAAGAAGCATAAAATTGCTTCTTTTTTTATTTTCTCAAAAAAAAATTACCTTTTTTTGCGTATTTAATAGTGTAGGCTAAATACTTTGAACGTTAGTTTGTATATTGCTTGCAAAGTAGATAATGATCAAAGTATAATTACTGAGTACAAAAATTTAGGAGGAAAACATGCCCAAAGATGAAAAAAAGGCTGCTTTAGATGCAGCGCTCAAGAAAATTGAAAAGAACTTTGGCAAAGGTGCTGTTATGCGTATGGGTGAGAAGGCCGATACTCAAATTTCAACAGTTCCAACAGGTTCACTTGCTTTAGATGCTGCTATTGGTGTTGGTGGCTATCCTCGGGGACGTATTATTGAAGTATATGGACCTGAATCATCTGGTAAGACTACTGTTGCTCTTCATGCAGTAGCTGAAGTGCAAAAACGTGGTGGTACAGCCGCATATATTGATGCTGAAAACGCAATGGATCCAGCATACGCTGAAGCTTTAGGTGTAGACATTGATTCACTTATTTTGTCTCAACCTAATACTGGTGAAGAAGGACTACAAATTGCTGATACTTTAATTTCTAGTGGTGCTATTGATATTGTGGTTGTCGACTCTGTTGCTGCTTTAGTTCCACGTGCAGAAATTGAAGGCGAAATGGGGGATGCCCATGTTGGTCTTCAAGCTAGATTAATGAGTCAAGCTTTGCGTAAGTTATCAGGAACAATTTCCAAGACTAAGACTATTGCAATTTTCATTAATCAGATTCGTGAAAAAGTTGGGGTTATGTTTGGTAACCCTGAAACTACACCTGGTGGTCGTGCCCTTAAGTTTTATTCAACTATTCGACTTGAAGTAAGAAGAGCAGAACAGATTAAGCAATCTGGTGATGTAATTGGTAACCGCGTCAAGATTAAAGTTGTAAAGAACAAGGTTGCCCCACCATTTAAGGTAGCAGAAGTAGATATCATGTATGGTAAAGGTATTTCTCAAAGTGGAGAATTACTTGATATGGCTGCTGACAAGGATATCATTGATAAGGCTGGATCATGGTATTCATATAAGAGCGATCGTATCGGCCAAGGACGAGAAAATGCTAAGAAATATCTTGAAGATCATCCAGATATTTATCAAGATATTCAACAACAAGTTCGTCAGGCATATGGTATTGATGAGAAGTCAGTAGCTGATCGTGAAGATCCTGAAAAAATAAAGGAAAAGCGTGAAGAGGCTCAAGCAGAGAAGTCTGCCGAAGCTAAAAAGACAACTGATGATAAATAAAAATGATTTTTACCTTGGAATTATGTTCCAAGGTTTTTTCTTGTGGATTGACATGGACCAACAGGTTCTTTATCATAAAAGTTGTGTGAATAATTCTAAAAAAAGGCGATAGTAATCATGAATACAATTATTATGATTCCCGTCGCAACTGCCATTGTTTCAATTTTGGTGGGTACAGTGATTGGCTATGCTATTCGTAAACATTCTTGGGAACAAAAAGCTCAGAATGCACAAAATGATGCTGATCATATTTTAGCCGATGCTCGAGCACAAGTAGCTGCGGTAGAAGCAGAGGTTAATGCACAAAAGCAAGCAGCAGAAGCTGTTAAGCAAAGTGCTGAAAATACTAAGAAAGAAAAAATTCTTGAAGCTCAAGAACAAATTCGTGATTATAAGCAAAAGACTGAAGACAAGTTAAATTTAAAAAAGGATGATTTAGCTCGTCAAGAAAATCGTTTAAAGCAACGTGAAGATACTTTAGATCACAAAAATTCTTTGTTAGATGAAAGAGAAGCTGGACTCATTCAAAAGGAAGATCAATTAAAGCAGCAAGATACTAGCTTAAAGGCAAAATTAACTGAAGCTGATGAATTAGTTGAAGCTAGACGGCAAAAGCTTTATGACGTAGCTAAGTTGGATAAAGAAGAAGCAAAAAAGATTGTGCTTAATAAATTATCTGATGAGCTTGTTAAAGAACGTGCCGAATTGATTAGAAATAGTAATGAAGAAGTTAAAGCGAAAGCTGATCATTATGCTAACCAAATTATAGTTGATGCAATTCAGAGTAGTGCAGCAGATACTGTAGCAGAAACCACCGTGTCTGTTGTTGATCTACCAAATGAAGAGATGAAGGGACGTATTATTGGACGTGAAGGTCGCAATATTCGTTCATTTGAAGCTTTAACTGGTATTGATTTAATTATTGATGATACACCAAAGGTTGTAACTTTGAGTGGCTTCGATCCAATTAGACGTGAAATTGCGAAGAGAGCAATGGAACGTTTGATTAAGGATGGGAGAATTCATCCAGCTAGAATTGAGGAAATGGTTGATAAAGCTCGTAAAGAAGTTAATGACGATATTTATGAAGCTGGTGAAAGTGCCTTAATGGAACTTGGAATTCACCGTATGAATCCAGAACTCGTTAAGACGCTTGGACGACTCAAGTATCGTACTTCATATGGGCAAAATGTCTTGTCACACTCAATTGAAGTTGGTAAATTAGCTGGTACTATGGCTGCCGAATTAGGTCTAGATGAAAAATTAGCAGTTCGCGCGGGATTATTACACGATATTGGTAAAGCCATCGATCATGATATTGAAGGTTCACACGTAGAAATTGGTGTAGAGTTGACCCGTAAATATCATGAATCCGATGTTGTAGTTAACGCGATTGCTGCACACCATGGTGATGTGCCTAAGTTATCGTTTATTGCTGAACTTGTAGTTGCAGCAGATACGATTTCTTCAGCTCGACCAGGTGCAAGAAGTGAGAGTCTAGAAAATTACATCAGGCGTTTGACCGAATTAGAAAAGATAGCTAAGAGCTATCAAGGTGTCAAGCAGGCTTATGCCATTCAAGCGGGACGTGAGGTTCGCGTGATGGTAGAACCTGATGAAATTTCAGATGATCGTACAGTTATTTTGGCACGGGATATTCGTAATCAGGTTGAAAAAGAACTTGATTATCCTGGTAATATTAAAATTACTGTTATCCGTGAAAAACGAGTTGTAGCGATCGCTAAATAAATTTAAAAAGGTTTGAAATTAAAAGTTTCAAACCTTTTTTGTTATTTGTGCAAAACCGACTCTACTTGTATAATTAGAACGAGTAAATAAGGAAAGTAGCCAAATATGTTTAAAATCATTGTTGAATTATTTTTATTGGTAATTATCTCGGCGGCTATTACGCCGTTTATTCGGCGTTTGGCTTTCGTATTGGGAGCTGTTGATAATCCTAATGCACGTAGGGTTAATAAGAAGCCAATGCCTACTATCGGGGGATTAGGAATTTTCGTTACTTTTAATATCGGTGCATTTGTACTGTTACGAGAGCAATTTCCTACCCATGAAATCTTTTCGATTTTATTAGCTTCAAGTGTAATTGTGTTGACGGGATTGATAGATGATATTCTTGAATTAAAGCCTAGACAAAAAATGTTCGGCATTTTTATTGCCTCATTGATCATTTATTTCTTGGCAGGTATTCGAATGAATGTCTTAAAAATTCCTTTTGTCACGCACGAAGTTAATATTGGTTGGTGGAGTTTTCCAATTACCATTTTTTGGATATTAGCTTTAACTAATGCAGTCAATTTGATTGATGGACTGGATGGGCTAGCAGATGGGGTATCAATGATTTCTCTAACGACCATGGGAATCGTAGGATATTTCTTTTTACACACGCATCAGCTATATGTGCCTATAGCTTGTTTTATGTTAGCCGCATGTTTATTAGGTTTTTTACCATATAATTTCCATCCAGCTAAGATCTTTTTAGGAGATACAGGTGCATTATATATTGGATTTATGATTGCGGTTCTTTCACTGAAAGGTTTAAAGAATGTAACTTTTATTTCTTTATTAGTACCGATCATAATTTTAGGTGTGCCAATCACCGATACGGTTTATGCCATGATTCGGAGAAAATTAAATAAAAAACCTATCTCAGAGGCGGATAAACACCACTTGCACCACCAATTGATGAGAATGGGATTAACTCATAGACAAACGGTTTTAACGATCTATGCATTGTCTTTGGTCTTTTCTTTCATCTCATTATTATTCTTGCTTTCTCCGGCTTGGGGAACATGGTTATTAATTCTGGGATTGTTGGTTGCACTTGAATATTTTGTGGAATCAATCGGCTTGTTGGGTGAAAAGTATCATCCATTAATGCATGTTATCCAGAAAATCATTAATCAAAAAAGCAAAACTGATCCTACAGTTGAAGTTTGGCATTTGGGCGACGAGAAGCCTGACCAATTAAAAAATAAAAAGAATACAAAATAAAGAGTTTGGTTATTAGCCAAACTCTTTATTGTTCATGATAATTATTTTGTTCAACTGGAAGTTCGTTGTAGCGTTTTTCACCATTAGTGAAACTGATTTGACCAGCCAAAAGGTTGGTCAAATCTTTTTTTGTTTGTTCTTGATCATCTATATCTAAAAAAATATGAATTTTGATATCTACACCGTATTCAGTATCAGCTATGAAGACTTTATTCGTCTTAAGGTAATGATCAACTTCATCAAACCGATTATAAGGCACGCTGAAAATAAGTTCTTGTTGCAGGACACGTTTAACCACGCCAATTTTTTCTACAGCGTTGGTTACGCTATTGGAATAAGCCCGAATTAAGCCACCTGCACCGAGCTTAATGCCACCGAAATATCTGGTTACAACGACAGTGATATTTTTTAAGTTCATTAATTGCAGCGCTTTTAATTCGGGGATGCCAGCTGTGCCTGAAGGTTCACCGTTATCACTTGCTTTTACTTGATCATCATTTAAACCGATAGTATAGGCAAATGTGTTGTGGGTAGCGTCACGATATTTCTTTGAAATTTCCTGGATGAATTCATTTGCTTCATCTGTAGTAGTGGTTCGTGCCATGTTAGCAATAAATTTACTCTTTTTGATTACTAGTTCAGCAGCGCCATTTTCTTTAATAGTTAAAAAATTTTCTTCTTTTGACAAAAAAATCGCCTCTTTTTGCGTAATAGATAATAGAGGTGAAAAATATGGAAGATTTAACTCTATTATCGGGTCGTCAATGGATTGTTAATCAAAAGGATTCTAGCACACTTGAAGATTGTAGCAAAGTTCCGGTAATTGAAAATGGGTTGTGCAACCGATGTGGCAGTAAAGTCGAATGTAAATTACCAAGTGGCAAATTATACTGCCGTGCTTGTATTGGTTTAGGAAGAGCAAATGAGGGAGATGTTTTGGTTCACTGTCAAAATGCGAGCCAATTTTCAAAGTTACCGAATGGTGGAATGACTTGGAATGGGCAGCTGACTACGTTGCAACAAAAAATTTCAGATAATTTAGTTTTAAATTTTAAACAAAAGAAAAGCAGCTTAGTTCATGCGGTAACTGGTGCAGGAAAGACCGAGATGCTGTTTCAGCTAATTGCGGAGTGCATGAAGAATGGAAAACGTGCATGTATTGCCACACCCAGAATCGACGTGGTTAATGAACTATTTCCACGATTTGAAGCAGCTTTTGCGGAAATTGAGATTGGCAAATATCACGGGCGAGAATACCAAGAACCAAATTTGGATCAATTGACAATTTGTACTACGCATCAGTTATTGAAATTTTATGAAGCTTTTGATTTGTTAGTGATTGATGAAGTAGACTCGTTTCCTTATGTGGGAAATGATCAATTGCATTTTGCAGCTAAAAATGCCGTAAAAAAAGATGGAGTGCGCGTGTATTTAACAGCCACGCCGACAGAAGACTTATTAGAAGAGGTTAAGCAGGGAAAAATTGAAATCTTAAAGCTCAATCGGAGATTTCATGGTGGACTTTTACCGGTACCAAGGGAGAAATTATTTATTAAGCCGTTTTTAAATAAAAAAGGACAAATTCACGCTAATTTGCTTGCCGAAGTAAAAAAGGTAGTAAGAAGCGAGCATCCCTTGTTAATTTTTGTACCTCGAATTGAACAAATTCCGATCTATTTGGCAGCTTTAAAAAAGAAGTTGAAAGATAATAACGTGAAAATCGTTGGAGTGCATGCACAAGATTCTCAAAGAATAGAAAAAGTTGCGGCTTTTAGAGAGCGAAAGTATGACATTCTTTTGACTACTACGATTTTGGAACGTGGAGTAACTTTTAAAAATGTTTGGGTAATTATTGTTGCAGCCGATGATCCTATTTATACTGCCGCAAGTTTAGTGCAAATTGCGGGACGAGTGGGTAGAGCGAAAGAAGACAAAACAGGTTTAGTGCTATATTGCTATCATCGTTACACTAAAAATATTCGCAGCAGTATCAAGCAAATTAAGGGGATGAATAAATGAGACAATGTCTATTATGTGAGCAAGAATTTATTCCTCCAATTAAATTTGCCCAAATTTTCTCATTAAAAAATTTTAGGCAGCCTAAGATTTGCTTTCATTGTTTGAATCAATTTGAAAAATTGACGGGAAATCGTTGCTCAGTATGTTCGAAAATGATGGAGCAAGGGATTATTTGTAGTGATTGTAAAAAGTGGCAAAAGATATATCAAGGTGAAGTTTTGCATAATTCTGCATTATATCGGTATAATTCTGCTTTTCATGATTTGATGGTGGCGTATAAGCGAAGAGGAGATTATGTTTTACGGGAAGTATTGCAAGAATTAAGCTGGGACTATTTATCTAAAACGGAGTTTGATTATTATATTCCTGTGCCTACCTCACCTGGGCACCAGGTTAAGAGACAGTTCGATACAATTTCGGCTGTTTATGGAGATATTGTGTCCCTTACGCCGCTTTTAGCTAAAAAAGAAGGTAGTCATGCTCAAGGTGAGAAAAACAAAGAGGAGCGGCTAAAAACGCCCCAAAGCTTTTTTATTGATAAAACTATAAAAATAAAAGAAAATATACAGACAGGGAAAGTGTTGCTATTAGATGATATTTATACTACTGGACGGACGCTTTATCATGCACGAGATTGCTTAAAATCAAGGTTTCCAGGGATGCATATTGAAAGCTTTTCAATTTGTCGTTAGATTTGTTATGAAACGCTTTCATTTTTTGGTATAATGTAAGTGTAAAGAAAAACCGCATAGCGGTGAAAGGAGAATCTTATATGTTAAAGTACAATGTTCGTGGAGAAAATATTGAAGTAACTGACGCTTTAAGAAGTTATGTTGAAAAACGGTTAAATAAATTAGAAAAATATTTTGAATTAAGTCAAGACGTGATCGCACACGTAAACTTAAGAGTTTACCGTGACCGCTCTGCTAAGGTCGAAGTTACTATTCCTTTACCATACTTAGTTTTGAGAGCAGAAGAAACCACGGACGATATGTATCGTAGCATTGACTTCGTTTCGGAGAAACTTGAACGTCAAATTAGAAAGTACAAGACTCGTGTAAACAGAAAGAGTCGTGAAAAAGGTTTACAAGATTTCTTTGTGGAACAACCTCAAGAAGAAAAGAAGCCTAGCGAATTTGATATCGTTCGTAACAAGCGTGTAAGCTTAAAGCCAATGGATCCAGAAGAAGCAATTTTACAAATGGACATGTTGGAACATGATTTCTTTGTATTTGAAGATGCTGAAACCAATGGTACTAGTGTTGTTTACCGCAGAAACGATGGTCGTTATGGTTTAATTGAAACTAACGAATAATTAAGGTAAAATAATTACTAGTGTCAAACCTCGCGTGAGATAAACGCGAGGTTTTTATTTGGAATATTTTAAATTTGTAAATAATCATGTTAAAATTAATCTGTATTTTTAGACTTTACGATATATAAGGACCGATTTAATGGTAAATATTTTAAAGAAATTATATAACGACGATAAAAGAGAACTTAAGAAATTCGAAAAATATGCCAACAAGGTAGAAGGCTATGCCGATGAAATGAGCAAGCTTACTGATGAGCAATTACAAGCTAAAACTCCTGAGTTCCGTGAACGACTCAAGAAGGGTGAAAGCTTAGATGATCTTTTGCCAGAAGCATTTGCTGTTGCTCGTGAAGGTGCCAAGCGTGTGCTTGGTCTTTATCCTTTCCACGTTCAGATTTTAGGTGGTATTGCACTTCACTATGGTAACATTGCCGAAATGATGACTGGTGAAGGTAAGACTTTGACAGCAACCATGCCTGTATACTTAAATGCGCTTGAAGGCAAGGGTGTACACGTTGTTACTGTTAACGAATACCTTTCAAGTCGTGACGAAGAGGAAATGGGTCAACTTTATAAGTGGCTTGGTTTAACTGTGGGCTTGAACTTAAATTCAATGTCTCCAGATGAAAAGCGTGAAGCTTATAATTGTGATGTTACTTATTCAACTAATTCAGAATTAGGCTTTGACTATTTGCGTGACAACATGGTTGTTTATAAAGAGCAAATGGTACAACGTCCACTTAATTACGCCATCATCGACGAAGTTGACTCAATTTTGATTGATGAAGCTAGAACACCTTTGATTATTTCTGGTGAAGCTGAACAAGCAAATAGTGACTATATTCGTGCAGATCGCTTTGTTAAGACTTTATCTGAAGATAAGAGCGATGACGATGCAGATGATGACGAAGATCATGGCGATTATAAGATCGATTGGCCAACCAAGACCATTTCTCTTACTAGAACTGGGATTGAAAAGGCATGTAAGCACTTTGGTTTAAGAAACTTATATGATGTTGAAAACCAAAAGTTGGTTCACCACATCGATCAAGCTCTTCGTGCTAACTACATCATGCTTAAGGATATCGATTACGTTGTTCAAGACGGCGAAGTTTTAATCGTTGACTCATTCACTGGTCGTGTAATGGAAGGACGTCGTTACTCAGACGGTTTACACCAAGCAATTGAAGCTAAGGAAGGCGTTAAGATTCAAGAAGAATCAAAGACGCAAGCTACAATTACTTACCAGAATTTCTTCAGAATGTACAAGAAGTTATCTGGTATGACTGGTACTGCTAAGACTGAAGAAGAAGAATTTCGTGAAATCTACAATATGCAGGTAATCACAATTCCAACTAACCGTCCAATTGCTAGAAAAGATATGCCTGATATTTTGTATCCAACTTTGGATTCAAAATTCCATGCTGTAGTTGAAGAAATTAAGAAGCGCCATGCTAAAGGTCAACCTGTGCTAGTTGGTACTGTAGCCATCGAGAGTTCAGAAAGATTGAGTAATTTGCTTGATGAAGCAGGTATTCCACATGCTGTTTTAAACGCTAAGAATCACGCAAAAGAAGCTCAAATTATTATGAATGCCGGTCAACGTGGAGCTGTTACTATCGCTACTAACATGGCTGGTCGTGGTACTGATATTAAGCTTGGGCCTGGTGTTAAGGAACTTGGCGGTTTAGCCGTAATTGGTACTGAACGTCACGAATCACGTCGTATTGATAACCAGCTTCGTGGTCGTTCTGGTCGTCAGGGTGACCCAGGTTACACTCGTTTCTACTTATCACTTGAAGATGACTTGATGAAGCGTTTCGGTGGAGACCGTGTTAAAGACTTCTTGGATCGTTTATCAGACAATGATGATGATAAGGTAATTGAAAGTCGTTTAATCACTCGCCAAGTTGAATCAGCTCAAAAGCGTGTTGAAGGTAACAACTACGATACTCGTAAGCAAACTTTGCAATACGATGATGTTATGCGTATTCAGCGTGAAATTATTTACGGTGAAAGAATGCAAGTAATTAATGCTGATAAATCATTAAAGAATGTTTTAGTTCCGATGATTCACCGTACAATTGATAGTCAAGTTGATATGTTTACTCAAGGCGATAGAAGCGAATGGCGTCTTGATTCATTGCGCGACTTTATTTCTTCAAGTTTAACTTCTGAACAAGTTACAGATTCAATTGACTTTAAGACTATTAGTGTCGAGGACTTAAAGAAGAAGTTATACGACATTGTGGAAAAGAACTTTGAAGATAAGGAAAAGGCATTAGGCGATCCTAGTCAAATGCTTGAATTCGAAAAAGTTGTTATCTTACGTGTTGTTGATGATCGCTGGACTGATCACATTGATGCAATGGATCAATTGCGTCAATCAATTGGACTTCGTGGTTATGGACAACTTAATCCACTTGTTGAATATCAAGATTCTGGTTACAGAATGTTTGAAGAAATGATTTCAAATATTGAATTTGATGTAACTCGTTTGTTCATGAAGGCTGAAATTAGACAAAATCTTAGTCGTTAATAAAGAAAGAGGGGAGTTAACAGCTTCCCTTTTTTTGCAATTATTAGTAAAGGGAATTGAGTTTAAATGGAAATTAGTGAAATTCAAAGTGTGCTAGACGAATTAAAGAAACGCCTAGATCACTTTAGGGGGTCTCTTTGACTTAGATGCAATTGATGAAAGCATCGAAATAAATGAAGCAAAGATGGCTGAACCGGATTTTTGGAATGATCAAGAGAAAGCGCAAAAATTAATTAGTGACAATAATCTGTTAAAAGAAAAACGTGATTCGTTTTTGAAATTGCAACAGGGCTATGAAGATGAAACCACTGCGCTTGAACTTTTACGTGAAGAACCAGATCCAGATTTGCATCAAGAAGTAGAAACTGATTTAAAAAATCTGCAAGAAGCGTTTCATAATTATGAATTAGACTTATTGTTATCAGGTAAATACGATAGTCATAATGCACTCCTTGAAATCCACCCAGGTGCCGGTGGTACTGAAGCGATGGATTGGGGTCAAATGCTTTTCCGGATGTATCAAAGATATTGTGATGCAGCAGGTTTTAAGTTTGAGATTAATGATTATGAACCTGGTGAAGAAGCTGGACTTAAGAGCGTAAGCGTTAGAATAAGCGGCAAAAATGCTTATGGGATGCTCAAATCAGAAAATGGAGTTCACCGATTGGTTAGAATATCACCTTTTGATGCGGCCAAAAGACGGCACACTTCTTTTGCTTCAGTAGAAGTGATTCCTGAAATAGATGACAGTATTCAAATTGATATTGATCCTAAAGATTTACGAGTTGATGTTTATCGTTCTAGTGGTGCTGGTGGACAGCACATTAACAAAACTTCTAGTGCGGTAAGAATTACTCACTTGCCTACAGGCATTGTGACTACTTCTCAGGCTCAGCGTTCGCAGCTTCAAAACCGTGAAACTGCAATGAATGAATTGAGAGCAAAGCTTTTTCACTTAGAAGAGGAGAAGAAGCGGAAGCAAAAGCAGGCTTTAAAAGGTGATCAAAAAGAAATCGGTTGGGGATCTCAAATTAGATCTTACGTTTTCCATCCATATAACTTGGTTAAAGATTTACGCACAGGATATGAAACTGCAGATGTTAATGGCGTAATGGATGGAAAACTGCAGCCATTTATTTATTCATATTTGCAATGGCTTCTTAGTCAAGAAAATCCGGAGTAAATGAAAGATGAGTTTTTTAGGCATTGTAACGTTAGTTTTAATAGCGTTAATCATATTAAGTTTATTATTTGTCTTTTTTAAAGCATTTATTCTATTGTTGCCAGTCGCTTTAATTGCAATCGCAATTATTTGGTTGATTGGGTTTACGGGAAGAAAAAATAAGAATAATATGCCAAGTAGTGGTAATTACTATGATTGGTTTAAAAATGTTAATTCCACTCAGTCACAATCCCGTCCCCGCAAACAAGCTAAAAATGTGACTACAAAAGATATCGATAAATAGTTGGGAGGTAAAAAACTATGGCCGATGCAGTAAAATTAAGCAAATTAATTGAAGACAATAAAAGTATTCTTGAGGTGTATCAAGGACATGAATATATTAAAGATGATGAAATATATGTTTCTGATATTTATCGTCCAGGATTGGAGTTAACGGGATACTTTGATTTTTATCCTGCACAACGTATTCAATTATTGGGTCGTACTGAAATCTCATATGCTGCTAGATTAGACCACGATATTAGAATGCATGTATTTAATAAAATGGCTACTAAGGCTACACCATGCTTTTTGATATCACGTTCTTTACCTGTGCCTAAAGAATTAGCGGAAGCCGCAGAAGAAGCTCAGATTCCAATTTTGCGGACTGGAGAATCAACCACCTATATTTCAAGTATTTTGACTGAATATTTACGTGCGCGTTTAGCTAAAAGAACTAGTATTCACGGAGTTTTGGTTGAAATTAAAGGTATGGGTGTCCTGCTAACCGGCGCTTCTGGTGTTGGTAAATCTGAAACGGCTTTAGGTTTGGTTCAAAGAGGCCACCGTTTGATTGCGGATGACCGAGTAGATGCCTTCCAAAAAGATCACAACACTGTTGTAGGTGAAGCTCCGAAGATTTTGCGTCATTTGATGGAAATCAGAGGTATCGGGATCATTGATGTAATGAACTTATTTGGTGCCGGTGCTGTTAAGAGCAGAACTGAGATTCAATTGGTAATTAACTTGGTTAACTGGGATCCTAAGGCTAACTATGATCGTTTAGGCTTTGAAGAAAATGCACGTACGCTTTGCAACGTCCCTATTCCACAGGTTAATATTCCAGTTAAGGTCGGACGTAACATTGAAAGTATTATTGAAGTAGCTGCGATGAACTTTAGAGCTAAGCAAATGGGTTACGATGCTGCACAAACTTTTGATAATAATTTGACCAGTTTAATTTCAGAACATTCAAAAGAGGATACGAACAAGGAGCCACATCATAATGATTAATATGGTAATTAATCCAGTTGCATTTCAATTAGGAAATTTAAGCGTAAAATGGTACGGTATTATTATGGCCGTAGCAATCGTACTTGCTGCGTGGATGTCCATTGAGGAAGGAAAGAAGAGACAAATAATCAGTGATGATTTTATTGATTTACTCTTATGGGCCGTGCCATTAGGCTATGTAGGTGCTAGAATATATTACGTAATTTTTGAATGGGGTTATTATTCTCAACATCCAGATCAAATTATTGCTATTTGGCATGGTGGAATTGCCATCTATGGCGGATTAATTGCAGGATTAATAGTACTCTTGATTTTTTGTTACAAAAGAATGTTGCCACCTTTTTTGATGCTAGATATTATTACACCTGGTGTAATGGCCGCTCAAATTTTAGGTCGGTGGGGTAATTTTGTAAATCAAGAGGCTCATGGTGGTCCAACTACCCTTCATTTTTTACAAAGTCTTCATTTGCCTGAGTTTATTATTCAGCAGATGAAAATAGGTGGGACATATTATCAACCTACTTTTCTTTATGAGTCTTTTTTTAACTTGATAGGATTAATTTTAATTCTGGCTCTGCGTCATCGAAAACATGTCTTTAAACAAGGAGAAGTTTTCATGACTTATCTTCTTTGGTATAGTGTAGTAAGATTCTTTGTCGAGGGTCTGAGAACGGATAGTTTGTATGCTTTTGGAATGATTCGTGTATCGCAGGCACTGAGCTTGGTTTTATTTATTGCAACAATTATTTTATGGATTTATCGTCGTAAAGTAGTTAAACCAAAGTGGTATTTGCAAGGCAGTGGGTTAAAATATCCATATACAAGAGATTAGTTTAGATAAAAATTTCAATATAGAAAGTTTGAGAGAAAAAATGACAAAGATTTCAGTTTTAGGTAATGGTTCATGGGGTTCAGTTTTAGGTTCAATGTTAGCCGATAACGGAAACGATGTGACTCTTTACGGTAACATTGATAGTGTTAACGAAGAAATTAATAAAACTCATACCAATAGTCACTACATGAAAGATTGGAAATTAAATGAAACTACTAAGGCTACTGGAGACCTTGAAGAAGCACTTGATGGTGCAGAATTAGTTTTATTTGTTTTACCAACTAAGGCAGTAAGAATTGTTGCTAAGAATGTACGTAAGGTATTGGACAAGACAGGTGCTAAGCCACTTTTAGTTACTGCAACTAAAGGTATTGAACCAGGTACTAAGAAGCTTATTTCAGAAATCTTGACTGAAGAAGTTTATCCAAATGATGAAGATAAGATCGTAGCTATTTCAGGTCCAAGTCATGCTGAAAATGTAGCTCAAAAAGATTTAACTGCTATTGCATGTGCTTCAACTGATGAAGAAAATGCTAAGAAAGTTCAAAAGATTTTCTCAAATGATTATGTTCGTTTCTACACAAATGATGATTTAGTTGGTGTAGAAGTTGGTGGTGCCGTTAAGAACGTTATCGCCATTGCAGCTGGTATTTTAGTAGGACAAGGCTACGGCGATGATGCTAAGGCAGCACTTATGACTAGAGGTTTAGCTGAAATTACTCGTTTAGGTGTTAACTACTTTGGTGCTAAGCCAATGACTTTTAGTGGTTTATCAGGTATTGGTGACTTGATCGTAACTTGTACTTCAGTTAACTCACGTAACTGGCGTGCCGGTAAACAAATCGGTGAAGGCAAGAGCTTAGATTACGTTCTTGAAAACATGGGTCAAGTTGTAGAAGGTGCAACTACTGTTAAAGCCGTTCATGAACTTAGCGAAGAAAAGAACATCGATATGCCAATTTGTGAAGCTATTTACCGTGTTCTTTACGAAAACACTGATGTAGCTGAAGAAATTAAGCAAATGATGGGCAGAGATCCTAAGCCAGAAATTCGCCTTTAATTTTTAATAAAATAAGGATAAAAAGACATGTTCAGATGAGCATGTCTTTTATTGTTAATAATATAGATCAGAAAAGACAGAGTCATTCCAGCTAAAAATGGAATAAAAAAATGCCCGGATTTAAAATTGAAGTGCAACACTAAGTGTTAAACAAAAAGGCCATGAAGA
>NZ_PCYT01000099.1:0-3202 GCF_002553735.1 Lactobacillus sp. UMNPBX17 | reverse complement strand
ACCATAGGCCTCACCTCCGGGAGGAAAAACAACCGCCGCTCATAAAACTTTCTGCAGTAATATTATACCGAAACTTTGTTTGCGAAAAAAGACGAACAAGTAAAAAAGCTTGCGATTTGCGGGCTTTTCTTGTATCTAAGGTTCTTTAAACTGATTAATATCAACGCCTTCAAGTTTAAGCAACTGAATTTTCTTATCAATTCCACCGCCATAACCAGTTAAATTGTGATTAACACCAACAACGCGATGGCAAGGGATGATGATACAAATATGATTTCTGCCAATAGCACCACCAGTTGCCCGAATAGGTAAGTGGTCCTTATCTTTTGCAGCCTGTACGGCAATGTCTTTATAAGTAGTTGTCATCCCGTAAGGAATTTTTAGTAATGCTTGCCAGACTCTTTTTTGAAAATCAGTACCGATCAAATGTAATTGAGGAGTAAAATCTGGTTCTTTGCCTTGAAAATAGATATCTAACCATTTTTTAGTAGAAGCTAAATATTTATTTTCTCCTTCTGAATATTCTTTATCAAGATTGTCACCGTAGTAGCGATCAGTATCTAGCCATAAACCAATAAGTCCTTGTTCATTACTAGCGAGCAATATTTTGCCAATAGGTGAATTATAGTAAGAAACTGTTTGCATGTTTTTTCTCCTATGATAAAAATAAGATGCTACCATCGATTATGATTGGTAGCATCTTATTAATCTAATTTATTTTCTTAACTTGTGCACCTTATGGGCTAGCACCATTTCTTTATTGCGATCTTCATAGATCATATCCTTGATGTAATTCCATGGGATTAACAAAGGCGTTTTGCTATTTTTACGGAAAATGAAGTCTGCGTGTCGTCTTTCCAAGTGACGCAAATATCTTTTAGCATTTTGAATCTTAGTATGGTGTTCCAAATGCAATCGTGGTTCGAAATCGACGATTTTGTGTTCAGCGTTGAAAATAGGTCTAACTTTATGGTGCCAGTTCTCAGCACTAGAGATATGATCGCTGACCTTTTTTCCGGCTTCTACGATATTCTCTTTGGTTGCTGGACTTTTCTGATCCTTAAACTCCCCATGTGGATCTAGATAGTAGTTGCCCAAACCATCTTGACGATAAAGTCGTATTTTCTTGAATGTCTTATTTTTCTTGTCCATTCTTACTTCGATAACGTCACCATTTTTGTGATTCATTAAATACATGTGATGTTTTCTAGTGTAATTTGCACTTTTCATGATCAGAAATCTCACCTCTACATTAATTATTCTGAAACGATATTATACCAGTATTTTAACTATATTTTTAATTTAATGGTATAAAAGTTGCTATTTTTTTAGGAAATTAGACGAAAGGATGTAGTGTTTGGTTGTTATTTTCTATACGCCAGCATAATAAAAGGTATTCCCCTTTTTACAGCTGAAGACTATTAAGTAATCACTAACTTATACTAAAATCGTTTAAAGCCGGGAGAAAAGGTGTTACGCTTAAGTAGGACGAGGTTATAGAATAGTTATTTTAAAGTAATTAATTGTATACAAAAACATGCTTAGCTTCGGAAAAGCTAAGCATGATGTCCCATAATATGAGTCGCTTGCAATTTATCTTGCAAGCGGCTTTTATTTTAGAAAAAATAATAAATATTGCAAGAGTATTGATTTCTGTTTTTGTATAGAAAATAAAATTTATTTATTTTTAATTGAAGCTGGCTATCTGCATTTTACTGAGGAATATTAATTAGCTGATACCGCTACTTGCCGTCATGCTGTTTTAGCTGCTTTCAAAAAAGAATTTCCGCGCAGTAGTCGTGCGTATTTAATCGCTAAATAGTATACTTTTCAGTAAAGAAAACTATTTAGTACAAGTCAGAAAGGAAGTCTTTTCATTGAAATATGCAGAAAAGTCACCCGCATTGTGGAATGCCATTCATCACGAAGAAGAGCGCCAACAAAACACGATTGAATTAATTGCTTCTGAAAATATTGTTTCTGATGCAGTTCGTGAAGCTCAAGGTTCAGTTTTAACTAACAAATATGCCGAGGGCTATCCTGGTCGACGCTATTATGGCGGTTGTCAATACATTGATCAAGTTGAACAACTTGCTATTGATTATGCTAAAAAATTATTCAATGCTAAATTTGCTAATGTTCAACCCCACTCTGGTTCACAAGCAAATATGGCTGTTTATCAAGCTTTGCTGAAGCCAGGCGATGTAATCCTTGGCATGGGCATGGATGCTGGCGGTCATTTAACTCACGGTGCCAAAGTAAACTTCAGTGGTAAAGAATATAGATCTTATAGTTACGGATTAAACGTTGAAACTGAAGAGCTTGATTTTGATGCTATTCGTCAGATCGCCTTAGATGTTCATCCCCAATTGATCGTTGCTGGTGCTTCTGCATACAGCCGAATTATTGATTGGCAAAAATTCCGTGAAATTGCCGATGAGGTTGGCGCCTATTTAATGGTTGATATGGCCCATATTGCTGGTTTGGTAGCAACTGGCCAACATCCTAGTCCTATTCCAGTAGCTGATGTAGTGACGACTACTACGCATAAGACCTTGCGTGGTCCTCGCGGCGGCATGATTTTATCTAATAGTTTAGAAATTGGTAAAAAGATTAATTCAGCCTTGTTTCCAGGTATTCAAGGTGGTCCTTTAGAACACGTAATTGCCGGAAAAGCGCAAGCTTTTTATGAAGACTTACAGCCACAATTTACCGATTATATTAAACAAGTAATCAAAAACGCTAAGATAATGGCAGAAACTTTTGCTAAGTCTGACAATATTCGTGTAGTTTCTGGTGGTACTGATAATCACTTAATGATTATTGATATTACAAATACTGGGTTAACGGGTAAAGATGCACAAAACTTGCTTGATTCAGTTCATATTACAACCAATAAAGAATCAATCCCTGGTGATCAGCGCAGTCCTTTTGTAACTAGTGGTTTAAGAATTGGTACACCAGCAATTACTAGCCGCGGTTTTGATGAAGAAGACGCTAAAAAGACAGCCGGATTAATTGTTGAGATTTTGTCTAATCCAGAAGATGAAACAACAATTGAACACGTTAAACAAGAAGTTAAAGAATTAACTCAAAAACATCCAATTAATTAATTTGAATAGAAAATAAACAGTTCTAGTTTTTTGCCAATGTCATTAAGTTAAGACATTGACAATTAATATTAGACTTTTAAAGCACTGAT
>NZ_PCYT01000098.1:0-3316 GCF_002553735.1 Lactobacillus sp. UMNPBX17 | reverse complement strand
TATTATTACATCAAGACTAATAATATGATCTAATTTAGTTAATTATTTCTTACTATATTCATACATTAACCGGTTCTTAGATGATATTCATAGAGCTGCTGTTTTTTATGAGGCTACTTTTGTTAATAAGAAAGTAACGTTTTATACTGCTAAGACTTCAATTACAGTGATTGCATCTGTTACTAATTTTATGCACTTATGTGGTGTTTCATATTTAAGGGGTAGTAAGAATTTTTTCCTTAGTGCTAAATACAGAAAAATAGATTTAGACAAAGTTTTGATCAAAAAAGACGGAACTACGTTTCAAAAATTACAAGTTTTAAGCGCATTTCCTGAATTGATTAGTGGCAATGTTAGATTAACTGGTCGGGGAAGATTTTTGGTGCTCGACTATGATTATGCATTACGTACGTCTAGACAACTTTTGGCATTAACACTGATAAATCAAAGTGCAAAAGCAATTCCACAATCATTATTAAACTTGCATAAAAAGATGTTTGAGAAAGGTGCCTCAGTTGTTAGAATTGAATCACAAGATTTTAATTCTGACCAAATTACGATTTTATTCGAAGAACAATCAAAATAAGGCAAGGATCTCTCCTTGTCTTATTTGTTGCACTTTTCATTTTCAGTAAAATTAGTTACATTTTCTACTTCAAATGTCATTTTTGTCTGAAAAATCTAAAGGTATAAGTATAATACTTACCGATCTTTACCTTATATTTATGAGTATTAATCAACTTAGTCTTGCCAGGTTGGTAAGTAATCGTCGTAGTATAGCCGTCGCCATAAAAGGTCGTACCAAAATTACGGACCTGCGTTGCACGGTAGCGTTTCTTAGTCGTCATATCGGTGATATAAATCTTAGGCGTTCCTGTAATTTTCTTCGTTGTGGAGAAAGACCAGGGCGTCTTTTTACCGACTAATTCATATGGAAAGACGCGGCTAGCCGGATAAACCATCGTGTCTACAACAGGATCACGCAAAATGTCGTCCGCAAACCAGCCGTTTTGCACGGAGTAGAGCACATTGTTGCTGACACCATCACCATAAGCGGCGCCGATGCCCATCCGGGTTGCGCGAGCTGACAAAATCAAGGCCCGGTGGCCGATGTTACCCTTACCAGCGATGTTGTTGTCTTCGCGAATCAGGTCCGTGACGATATCACCCGCTGTAGCACCGTTATTGGATTCTAAAAAGTTAACGTTACCCAAAGTGGAATTTTCGGCGATATTCCAATCAGTTTCATTGAAATAAAATGGCCGAGTGTAACCTAGTAAACCGTGGACGTTTAAGTCTTTTTTAGCATTAACTGCGGCTAAGGCAGCAGCACCGATTTGGGCATGTGAATTATCATCGGCATGATTCAATTCGGTAGGCAAGCCTGCTAATGAGCGGTAGTAATTGACGTAGCTCATAGTATCAGGGATGTAGGTCGGATTCAAAAACCCAGGTGAAAACGGCAGGCCAAAGTTTGGCTGCTGTGCATAAATATTTTGCTTATTATACTTAACCTTGCTTAAGGCATGATACCGTTTTTGAAATTGACGTACTTGTTTGGCCTCAGTCTTGGAGTATTTTGCGGCATGAGTGGTCGTAGTGTTGATGCCAAAGGCTGCGATAATAGCAGTCGCGGCAACTAGCAATTTGTGTTTGATCTTCAATTTCTTAATTCCCAGTCTAGCTAGACCAAATATTGTTTGAAGCGTCCTTGGTCGTCGGGCGCGATGTTGGCCTGAATGTGCACGCCGTCGTCTTCGTAGTCTTCGCTTAAGACTTGGGCGTTTTCGTGCAGGTAGGCCAGTTCCTTACCAGCAGAAAGCGGCAAGAGCAAGCTGAATTCTTCATAATTGGAGAAGACGCGCTTAGTGATCAAATCGGCCAGCAATTTGATTGACTTAGGATCAATTGCTGAATAAAGGATATCGTTACCTTCAATCTGAGGATAATTGCGATCAGTCTTGTCAGCCTTATTGTAGGCGGTGATCATCGGAATGCCTTTGACGCCGATTTCATCCAATACGTTTTGCGTGGTGCGGATCATCTGCACCATGTTCGGGTCAGATGCATCAACGACGTTGATTAAAAGATCGGCATCCTTGGTTTCTTGCAAAGTTGCCTTGAATGATTCAACTAAGTTGTGAGGCAACTTGGAAATAAAACCAACGGTGTCAGACAAGATAAAGCTGAAGTTGTCCTTGAGATCAATGCGGCGCACGCTGGTGTCTAGTGTCGCAAAAAGCATGTTCTTGACGAAGACTTCCTTGTCACTGCCTTCTTTTGAAAATTCCTTGAGCAAACCGTTCATTGTAGTGGACTTACCGGCGTTGGTGTAGCCAACAAGGGCGACTTTAGGGATGCGACTTTGATTGCGGCGAGCTGATTTGATCTCTTCTTGACTAGCCACAGCCTTGAGTTCCTTCTTGATGGCGGAAATCTGCTTGCCGATGGTTCTGCGGTTTAATTCCAGTTTACTTTCACCGGCACCACGGTTGGAGTAACCACCGCCACGCTGCTGGTCTAGGTTGTTTTCGGAGGGATGCAAGCGTGGCAATTCGTATTGCAAGCGAGCAAGTTGTACTTGTAACTTAGCTTGCTTAGTGCGAGCACGACTGGCAAAAATTTCCAAAATTAATTCAGTTCTGTCGATGACCCGCATCTTGGTTAACTTCTCAAGGTTACGGATTTGCACCGGCGTTAATTCATCGTTTAAAACTAAGACTTTAGCCTTGAGACTATGAGCCATCGCCTTGATTTCGTTGATCTTGCCAAAACCGAAATAGGTTCCGGCAACGATTGATTCGGCATTTTGGTAGCTTTGCCCCACGACTTCCATGTTGTTGGCTTCAGTTAAGTTAGCCAGCTCTGTCATGTAGTAGTCGAAGTTGGGGTCGTTCAAGTTGACGCCTGCGATATAAGCTTTTATTTTTTTAGGTTGATTATCGATCATGAGTCCACCTCGTTATCTAGTTTGTATATCTATATTGTATTACAGTTGCTTATAATAAGGAAAAAAGGTGAATGAGTGAGTATTCAAGAACGTGTCGTTTTCTATTGTGAGCTCTGCAAATGTGTAGCTAAAATATTTTAATGAAAAACGCCCGAAAATCCCCGTATTTTAATGCGGGGATGGATAGGGCCAAGCTGACCTAGCAGTCAGCTTTTTTTATTCTAAAAATAGAGACATACGTTCGACTTCCCTGTAAAATATAAATATCTAATCTACAGAAGTCATGTGGTGATAAGTCAATGTAAATTGTAAATTTTATTTTTAATTAGTTTGTGTTAAAGCCAAAATTTGCGTGCATGAAACTAG
>NZ_PCYT01000097.1:0-3423 GCF_002553735.1 Lactobacillus sp. UMNPBX17 | reverse complement strand
CCTATTATTAATCTTTTGTTATTGGTATTAATTGATCTACAATACAGCAATCAATTCAACTGGTATGTCGCTGCCTCATCGATCGTGATTGATAGTGCAGCTTTATCAATTCAGGCAATGTCGCAATTATTGATTACAGATGCTAATTTGGGCATCGATCTTGAAATGATAGCAAAAAGACCATACAGTCCTTATTATTGGGGGACTAAATTCCTTACTTCATTAATTGCAGGAATCGTCTTGGGTGTAATCAATGTGATATTGCTATTATTATTCGGCTTGCCTTGGGGGGTGTTCTTCCGTTGCTTGGTAATTTTACCAGTTGCCTGCGTTTTTGGTGCTGTTATGGGTTTTACAGGTTGGAGCTTGTCATGGCAAATGAAAAATCCTTACTTTTTCACTAACCTATTTGGTTCAGTAATTACCATTGTTTCAGGTGTATTGGTTGTAATTTCTAATTATCCTGCATGGTTAAGAAGTTTGAGCTATATTTTTCCATTTTATGAGTTAGTTAATTTCGTCAAATTAAATAATACTAATCTATGGTTGGGTATTTTGATTGCAGCTATTTGGTTAGTAATTGGTATTGTGCTCTATGTGACTCAAATTAAGTCAGTTTTGAATAAAAAAATACATCAATATTAAAAAGTGAGCTAATCATATCATGATATGACTAACTCACTTTTTTAACATTTAAAATGATTTTAAATTAAGCAAAATAACAATGTTATTGGTGTTAGAATGTTGGTTATTTCTAAGGACATAATTATGAAAGACATAAAAATTATTAAAGGCGATATTACTAAGATGAAAGCCAACGCGATCGTTAATGCGGCTAATAATTCATTACTTGGTGGTGGCGGCGTTGATGGTGCCATTCATAGAGCAGCGGGTCCACGTTTGCTTGAAGAATGCATGACTTTGCATGGTTGTCCAACAGGTGAAGCAAGGATAACACATGGCTATAATTTGCCTGCGAAATATGTGATTCATACAGTGGGCCCAGTTTATGCTGGCAAGACTAGTGATGCGCATATGCTAGCTTCTTGCTACTATAATTCATTGGCTTTGGCAAAGAAAGTGGGATTACATAGCGTGATTTTTTCAGCTATTTCTACGGGTGTGTATGGTTATCCTGCAGAAAGTGCAGCTAAAGTTGCAGTTGATACTATTCAAAAGTGGCAAAAGGAAAATTCTGATTATAAGATGGATATTTCGCTATGTGCCTATGATGGACGGATGTATCGCTTGTATGAGAAGATGGTAGCGTAGGATTTATTAAAATCAATTAAACCCTGGTTGGTGATAAAAGTGGAAACAGTAGATAATTACGGGGCTATATTTAAAAATATACGTGAAAAAAGGGATTGTCATTAACTCAAGTTGCAAGAGGAATAATTTCTCCAGCCACACTATCTAGATGGGAGAATGGTAAAGGAGAAATGTATTTTGGTAACGTAGTGAGTCTCTTGCAACGGTTAAATATTTATCTAGATGAATCCATTAGTATTCCACAATATAGTAGAAAAGATAATACAGCTAAGACAAATCCGTGTCATATAGCAGATTATTATGAAAGCAAAAAGCTATCCTCTCAAACCAAAGGGTTCAAAAAGATAGCTATTGCTTCAATTCATAAACTAATCAGAACCATTTATGCCCTGATTATCAATGATCAACCATATGATTACAACGTAGCCACACATAATCAAAAAGACTTTAGTCGTAATTAATTGATCAAGTACATTATAACGCTAAGCCCAAAAATCAGATATGGATCTGGGCTTATTTGTCGTGTCTAACTAAAAAAATAAATCGACACTAAAAGATGTTTAAGTTGAAATTTAAACAAAAAATGAAGCCAAACTTCTTATTATGCTTGACTTTACGTAGAAAAAATCCCTTTCTTGACTGACACACGCTGGCCTACCGCAAAAATATTGACACTTACTACTTCCCGAAGTAACTCCACCAACGACTGGAACAATTTTCTCAATTCCAGAGGCTAGTCCCTTTTTGGTTAGTGTTTTGCCAGCAACTATACTAGTTATTTTTTAATAATGAGTACCACAAAGTTTTCATTAAAGGTTTCCCTAATATTTGTTTAGAAGCATACTTTATAGCATTAGAACTTGACACCCGCAACAAAGAAGCTGATCCATTTACTCCAGCCATTGTTCCTAAAAATAATAACAATCCATTTGTTTGAATTTTTCCATTTTCTTCGATCAAATCATCAAAATCATATATATAGAATACGCGTGGTGCCAGTTAAATCGTTCTAGACAATAAGCTAGATTACCATTAGCGATTCGGCGCAAACGTAAGGGGTAGGATGGTCACCAGCGGCTAGTTGAATTTTCTATTGCGACTTATCAAACGGATGTTGTCCCGTATCAAATAAATTATGACGTTTTATAAATTGAACCGATACGCGGTCTGATATGCGCTGATGCACTGTGGTGGTCAGCGCATTTTTATCAGGTCGGAAGTTCAGGCGGATGCTATGCAGATAACAGTGGCCGAATATGTTGGGTGAAGTCTGGGGCCTTGCCGTTAATGCTGGGGCAATGGCCTTATTTCAGCGGGATCTTAAAAGGTGTGTTCAGACATTTAGAGATAGGCGAGGGATAAAAATAACGTAAATTCCGGTTAGACGTGTATTGAAAATAAAGAAAGGGTCATCGGAATCATTGATACTCCGATGATCTTTTCTGTCGGTAATTAGACATAGACTAAAATATTTTTCTGGAGCGTAAGTCTTGATTTAACAACGTTTTTTGGCGATTGAACAAGTGATTTTGAAAATTGATAGGCTAAAATGGTTGCACTTTTTCAACAGCTTGTTATACTTACTATTGGTAAGTATAACAAGGAAATTAGTTTTGAAAGGATTGTTTGATATGACAAAATATGGTGTAATTGTAGGTTCTATTCGTAAAAATTCTTATTCTAAAGGGGTCGCTGAGGCCATCGTTGCTGGGTTACCAGACGACGCTGAAGTAACGTACTTAAATATCGCTAAGTTGCCACTATATAACCAAGACTACGATGCGGATTCACCCGTAGAATATACAGAATTTCGTCAGGCCGTTGCGGCTCAAGATGCGTTCATCTTTGTCACACCTGAACATAACCGTAGCATCCCAGCAGCCTTGAAGAATGCTTTGGATGTTGCTTCACGTCCATGGGGTCAAAGTGTTTGGGGCGGCAAGCCTGCTTTGGTTGCTTCCCAATCGATCTCTGGTATCTCTGGCGTCTTAGCACACCATGTTTTACGTCAATCCTTGGTCTTCTTAGACATGCCAACGATGCAACAACCAGAATTGTACATCGGTAATACTGATAAGTTGGCTGATGAAAATGGTCACATTGCACGTGCACTTCTAGGAAATCCTAAATTATTATTATTAGATGAACCTA
>NZ_PCYT01000096.1:0-3454 GCF_002553735.1 Lactobacillus sp. UMNPBX17 | reverse complement strand
CGCCGCAAAAGAGGAAGACTTTGCCGCTAAAAGGATCAAGTTCAAACTGTTCTTTAATTAAGATTGCTAGGCCATCAATGCCTTTACGTAGGTCAGTCTTACCACAAACGATATAAACTTGCCCCAAGTCACTAAGCCTAATCATGGTAAGACTTTCTCAAGTAATTTATTCATTAACTCAGGATCCAAATTACTATAAAAGTTCAATTCTAAGTCATTCTTCTTTAAACTAAGCAACAGATTATTACGTGGTGGCCGCGTCTTCTTTGGTCTGGCCGGATGATTTAGAGCCACAATTGGCTGTTGTTTTTCGAGCATAATTCTAACCTCCAATATTTTTGATAAGTTTAGAATAGCTGAAAAAAGAGGACTAAGAAAGATACTCGGTTATCTGACGCTTACGTTTTAGATTTCAATTATGATTAATTTATCAATATTTTGGAGGTTATTCATATGTCAGAAAAAAAGCTAATCGTCCCTCTTGCTCGTGAGCCAAAAGCTAAAAAGTCTAAGCCAGCTCGTAATCATTTACTGCTTTCTTTAAAGAAAAATGACCTAGAATTAGACTTCCAATGTCATTAAGTTAAGCTATTGACATTGGAGAAAAAAGCAATTAAAGCATCATTTGGCTTTAGATAGCCAATTTGAGGCTTTTTTGCGTAGGCAAATAACCAGTCTATGAGTTCTTGTTTATTCTGATCTGCTGTTGTCATGTCGTTTAATAAGTCCTTTTTTGATATCACGTTCCATAAGTTGACGAACTATGTTCAGGTAGTCTTCTGGAATAGTGTAGCCATGATAGAAATATGGTACTTCACCATCGATAGAAATACCACCAGTTTCATCACCTTTAGTCGATGGACTAGGATTATCTGTCTTGCCACTTAAATAATCGGCTGATGTGTGTAGTACATCTGCAACTGCATTAAGTGCATCAATTCCTGGTCTTTGATTCTTCCAATTGTAAATGGAGTTTCTACCTAAACCTGCCTTGTCATTTACTTCACGGAGATTCATTGCCACATATGCCAGAGATACTTACGCTAGTAAACTTTTATTATTCGAAACTGCATTTTTATCAAACTACAGCGGAAAAAGAAAAAGTTTATCATGTTAATCCTAAGAGAGCACAAAGATTGGCTCATAAGGCCACGCAAAAGAAAGCTATTGGTACCAAAGCACAACAAGCTTTGAAAAAAACAATTTGAGCAGTCAAAGATAGCCAAGAAAAAGGTAAAGAAGGATAGGAAACGTGAAGAACAAGAAAGACGTTTCTTACAAAAACAAGTCAAACGTCGAGAAAAACACCGTGGTCATTGATGTCGAAAAAGCTCGCAATTAATTTTGCGGGTTTTCATTTTGGAAAATATGCTATAATTTAAGTAAAGAAAAAGGAGATACAAAGACCTCCTTTGCAGCCCGCTTTAAGAGCGGCGGTTAAGATTATTTTTTGCGGTGAACGCTACTCAATAACTCTTCCAAAGTTATTACATTGAGCGGCGTTTTTATTTTTTGTCGTGATGATGGTCGATGTAAGTTAGCAGAGCTAACACAAACGTACCGAACAAAAGCATCAAAGAAATACTCTCGTAAACCGACATGGTTGAACCCTTTCTGTAGTATATTGACCATAGGCCTCACCTCCGGGAGGAAAAACAACCGCCGCTCATAAAACTTTCTGCGAAAATAATTGTACAGAAATTTTGTTTGCAAAAGAAGACGAACAAGATAAAAAAGCTCGCAATTAGTTTGCGGGCTCTTATTCATGCAATTGATTATATTTGTCGCCCCATTTTTCCATTTCTAAAATTAATGGGGTAAGGGTCTCACCTAATGCAGTTAATTGATAACTTGTTTTAGGTGGTACTGTTGGAAAAATAGTTTTATCAATAATTTGATCACTTTTTAGCTCTTTTAATTGAAGTGACAACATTCGTCTGGAACAATTAGGCATCAATTTCTGCAATTCATTAAAACGACAGTGTTTTTTCTTGATTAAATGATAGATAATAACACTTTTCCATTTACCTGAAATAATTTGAAGTGTACTTTCAACAGGACAGCCTTCAGAGCAGTTATAAATATGACGTGGCATTCTTTCACCTCGATATAATAATTCAATTCTAAATCTTTAAATTTAATCAAGCTAGGGAAAAATTTGTTACTTAGTAAGGAAAAATTCACTTCTTGTTTTTATCTATGGCTTACTTACAATTAATTAGTAAATAAGGAAGGAAGATAAAAATGAAAGCAATTGGATTCAAAAAACACTTGAAGATTGATGATCCTGAAAGTTTGATTGATTTTGATATGGAAAAACCTACTGCTAAGGGTCATGACTTGTTAGTAAAAGTTAATGCAGTTTCAGTTAACCCAGTAGATGTTGGAGTTAGAAAAAGTGGACATATGGTCTTAAAAACGCCTAAAGTGATCGGTTGGGATGCATGTGGTGTAGTAGAAGAAGTAGGGTCGAAAGTTAGTCTCTTCAAACAAGGTGACAGGGTATTTTATGCAGGTTCATTTATTAGATCAGGCAGTGATAGTGAGTACCAACTAGTTGATGAAAGAATAGTTGGTCATGCTCCAAAGACTTTAAAAGATAATGAAGCGGCTGCAATGCCTTTAACCTCACTTACAGCTTATGAAGCCTTATTTGAACAAATGGGTTTAACTTGGAATCAAGAGAATAATCAGAGTAAAACGATCTTGATTATTAATGGTGCTGGGGGAGTAGGATCAGTAGCTACACAATTGGCACATTTAGCAGGATTAACAGTAATTGCAACTGCATCCCGTCCAGATAGTATTAAATGGACACAAGATCACGGCACAGATTATGTTGTGAACCATCGTGAAGACTTGGTAAAACAAGTAAAGAAATTAGGATATAAGTATGTTGATTACATCCTAGAATTAAAGGATTTAGATGGTCATTGGAAAGAAATGTGTGAGTTAATTAAACCAGAGGGACACATTGTTTCAATTACTGAAAATCATCGTCCAATAAATTTAAGGTTGCTTACCAAAAAGAAAGCACACTTTTCGTGGGAATGGATGTATACTAAATCCTATTATCAAACTGAAGATATGATTAGTCAGCATGATATTTTAAACAAAATTGCCCAGATGTTAGATAATGGCAAACTTAAATGCACTATGACTAAGTCATTAGAACCCTTAAATGCAATAAATTTACGAAAGGCTCATAAATTAGTAGAAAGTGGTCATATGACCGGTAAAGTTGTGGTTTATGACTGGGAAAACTAAGCATTAATAGAAAGCTCGCAATTAATTTTGCAGGCTTTTAATTTAAAAAATATGCTATAATTTAGATAAAGAAAAAGGAGATCCAAAGACCTCCTTTGCAGCCCGCTTTAATGAAAAACGCCCGAAAATCCCCGTATTTTAATGCGGGGATGGATAGGGCCAAGCTGACCTAGCAGTCAGCTTTTTT
>NZ_PCYT01000095.1:0-3507 GCF_002553735.1 Lactobacillus sp. UMNPBX17 | reverse complement strand
CCGAATGGACTTTTTATTTTTTATCAAGTGTTCAATTTAATTTTACAATCGGCGAACTAGAAATAAATAAAAAATTTGATCAATAAAATAAATCCCCAAAAGAGAGCAGACTGTAAACATCTGCTCTCTTTTTTCTTCTCAAGTCGAATATTGTTCTTATTTAAAAAGATAATTTAATAATAGTTAGTATATTATTATAAGTGAAGTGCTAAATTATGAATCTAAATCAACTTTATTACTTTAATGAATTGGTTAAACAACACCAATTTTCTAGTGCTGCAAAACGATTACATATTTCTCAGCCTAGCTTATCTAATTCAATCAAAACCTTAGAAATACATTATAATTTAATCGAACGGCGTAACGGCCGTATTGAATTAACAGAATACGGTCAAATATTCCTTGAATCAGCAGATTCCATTATCTTAACCCTCGAAAAGACAAAAAATAATATTAATCATACCAAGCAAATGAGAAATAATACTATAGAAATAGGTTGCATCCCCACTGCTAGAGAGAACTTTCTGCCTCATATTACTTCAGCATTCGAAAAAGAAAATTCTAGCACATTTCATTACATTTACCACAATGCTATTTCTAATCAAATTTGCTTAGAAGTCCAAAACGGAAATTTCGACTTAGGCGTTTGTTCAAAAACTGATAATTATTCTGATTTAAACTTTATTCCTTTATATGTTGAAAATACCGTTTTTACAGCTTCAAAATTGGCATCTAAATTAGAGCTGCCTCAAAGCACGCGAACCATCTATCTAGTCTATAGTACTAAGCATCAGTTATCTCAACCTGCTCAGCAATTAATTGATTTTATTGCAAACTAAAAAATCAGCCAAAAAGGCTGATATTTTTTTGTTCTAAATTTATACTTAATTTATAGATGAAATAGTTCTCTAGCTAATGCGTTATAATAATTTTATTATCGAAGGAAAGAAGGGATTTTCATGAATGACCCTGAAGCTTTATTACATTATCTTGATGTATTACTTAAAGAGAGCAATTTTACTAAAGCAGCGCGAGAATTATATATTTCTCAACCTTATTTGACCCAGTTAATAAAAAGAATCGAGAAAAAACTTGGTACCAAAATTATCAATCGTGACCGGATACCTTTTTCATTAACAGAAGCAGGCATGATTTATTACAAGTATTTAGAAAATATTTCTTACAGTGACCAACAATTGGATCGCGACCTTGCTCCATATACCCAACCTAACAAGGAAATCATTAAATTAGGCATTTTAGAAAGCTTAGGCTCATTTTTATTGCCTCGATTATTACCTTCATTTTTACAAAAAAATCCTAACGTGGAAATTCAGTTATTTGAAAATTCTCCACGCAAAAATGAAACAAATTTACTCAATGGTGACATTGATTGTTATATTGGACAAACACCTGAGACTATTTCCCACGATTTAGATTACCTAGTCAAAAATGGAGAACAATATTATGTAGTCATCCCTCAGAATTCGCCTTATTTCCGCTCTGACAAGTTTATTTTAGAAGCCGATGACTTAGACCTTAAGGAAGTTTTGCAGGCTCCTATGGTATTAAGTGCCTCAGAATCGGCAATTCGACATCAAGTGAATGGCTTATTTCAAAAATTTCATATTAAGCCTTGCATTGTTTTAGAAAGTAAAAGCATCATTACGGCTACAGACTTAGCATTAAGAGGAGTAGGCCTTACTGTTTCTTCAGCTAGCATACTTAGCCGTATGCGCCAAACTCCAGTGAACCTACTAAAAATTGATGAAAATCTAATTTATATTAACTTCTTTATCGCAACTAAAAAAGAAGCCAGGATTTCTTCTTCTTTGCAAGAATTAATCGAAGAATTTAAAAATCTCGATTTAAGTTAAAAAGCATCTGTAAGTTTTTACCTACAGATGCTTTATTGTTAACTATTTTTAGCTTTAATCTTAAATATAATAGTTCCTAGTATTAAACCGACAAGCATAGGAACTACCCAAGATAACCCTTGTCCTGCTAACGGAAGAGTATTTCTAACATGAGCAATAGCCAATCCAAACGAACTTTGACTAACTACTGGCGGCATGCTGACGATCATATCAAGAATAGCTGGAATTAGTGTAAAAAATAAGCTCACCACGTACATAGTCTTATTTTTCTTAAAAATATGCACACCCAACGATAGAATAATTACTACAATTGCAATTGGATAAAGCAACATAAGTACCGGCTTAGACCAAGCAATAATCGTTTCCAGACCGCAATTAGCTACCAAGAAAGCAGCACCACAAGAAATCCCCAACCAAGTGTGATAGCTTAATTTTGAATAATGAGCATGAAAATCTTGTGCAAAGGCTGCTACTAATCCCACAGCTGTAGTGATACAAGTTAGGATTATTAAAGCTGCTAATAGTGCTTGTCCAGCAATACCTGCATAACTTTGAACAATTTGTGAAAAGGCAATTCCTCCGTCAGCAGAAACTTTAAATCGACCTAAAGACATAGCTCCAATGATAATTAGAAATACGTAGATCAATCCTATGGCTGACATACTAAATACACCTGAATTAGCAGTTACTATTGCGACACTTTTGTCTTCCTTTTTACCCATTTGCCTAATTGCGGTAATAATAGTTACTCCAAATGCCAATCCTGCCAATGCATCCATAGTGTTGTAGCCCTCTAAAAAGCCATTAATAAATGAAAGACCGCTACTACCATATGCCTTGGTTGCTGGAGCCGCATTAGGATCTCCCATCGGAAAAAGAAAAGCAATGAAAAACACTAAAAAGAGTAAGATTAAAAAGATAGGATTTAAAATCTTACCCAGAGCACTTAAAATATCACTTTCTTTATATGCAATAAGATAAGCAAAAATGAAAAATAAAGTCGTAAAAATCAATAAACCAATCTGATTAAACTGCTTTGGTACAAAAGGAGCTATTCCGACGGTATATGAAACAGTCGCCGTTCTAGGGGTACCAAATAATGGGCCAATAGTTAAATGAATCAAAGTCATGAACACTAATGCAAATTTTGCCCCAGCTGGCAAACCAATATCATACACACCATCTGAATGCGTCAATGCAATAGCTAACACCGAAAATAGCGGTAATAGCACACCCGTTACTAAAAATCCTACTGCTGCAAACGACCAATCATGTCCAGCAATTTGTCCTAAGTGAAGTGGAAAGATTAAGTTACCTGCACCAAAAAACAGAGCAAATAACATGGAACTGACTACGAAGTAATCTTTTTTAGATAACTCGCGTTCAATCTTTTCCATTTCATCCATAATATCAACTCCTAAATATTAATATTTCGACATTATCTCATAAAAAGTATAAAAAAAGAAGGAAGCCTAGCTTCCTTCTCTCTCCTTACTCCGGCTGTCAGACTCGAACTGACGACATCTTGATTAACAGTCAAGCGCTCTACCAACTGAGCTAAGCCGGAATATTAAAAAAGAGCACGGCAGCTTCCTTTCCTCGCAGGCAGTTGCCCACCAACTACTTTCGGCGT
>NZ_PCYT01000094.1:0-3526 GCF_002553735.1 Lactobacillus sp. UMNPBX17 | reverse complement strand
ACTTCTAAATTGAAATATCGGAATACTAGCGTAGACGTTGGTAAGAGAAATGGAAAGCACGAATAGTCCAAAATGTATGAAAATAAAACATAGTCATACATTTGCTTACATTTTTCATAGCAGTGAGGTAAAATATAGGTATTCCCGTTGATAACTTATCTATCTAATGAGTTGTCAATGGGTTTTTTGTATGTAAAAATCAAGAGAACTTACTATGTTATAGCTGAAGAAATCTACTATACATTGTCATTTTATACTTTTTTTCAAGCAAAAAACGCTATCCAAATTGAATAGCGTTTTTACTAATAATTAATCTGATTCTTCAGCAGCACGTGTTGCAGCAGTTTCAATAGTCTTAATAGGATTCAATCTTACACGGAAATTAAAGTTGCCTACATAAGCGTCGTCTTCAAAGCCGTACTCACTGTAATCACCCCAAGAAACATAGTTAGATGTTCCCTTGATTCTGTAGAAAAGTTGTGCAATATCGCCACTACCAAGGATAGCTGGATCTAATGCTCTAATCTTTTGGCCCTTCTTAACAGATTGTTTTGTCTTTTTTAATTTTGAATTATAGATAAACAAGTCCATTTGAGGAACAATTGTAGTTGCACCACCATCACGAAATACAGGATTACCGTTAATGCGTCCAACGTTTATCGCCTTGATATAAGCACCCTTACCGATATAGTAGTAATCTTGGCCTTTAATCTTATAATTCTTAACTGCATATGACTTACTACCACTCAAATTTGTGTAGTAGTAATCATCAGACTTAGTCTTGGCGCGACGCTTGCCTGCGTAATTTACAATTGAATATTTAGGCAATACGCGCTGACCATTAAAGCTAATACGTTGACCCTTCTTATTATAAATAGCAGTATTGGTATTTAATTTCAAAACGCCTTTACCATTCATGGTATTAACGTTATTTGACTTAACATAAATTCCGCTACCTAAATTGAAATATGAATCAGGGTAAGTAACCCAGCTCTTACCAACATATTTAATTTTGCTGCCTTTAGTTAAATAAGCTTTGCGACCACGATAAGTTGATAGCCGTTGACCTTTACTGTTGTAAACATATGCATTTTTAATCAAGCCAATTTCATTGCTATTCCAGTTATAGCTACCAACTGCTTTCATATTAATGTAACCACCATCACCTAAATCGGCATAAGTGTTGCCTTTAATAATACTCTGCGGCATCCCGTTAAGATAAATAAAGGCATTAACTTTAGGTCCTTGAATTATAGTTGGTTGACCATAAAAACGAATTGGCTTGTTAAAGTTAATCTCATTTTTATTAGCTATACTTTTACCGTTTTTATTATATAACATTGGTTGAGAATAGCTTTTAACGAACGTAATCTTATTTTTTAAGGTACTTGCTTGAACTATGCTAGAGTTTTGGCTTTGTCCTGTTAAAGCTGCAGGGACCATAAGCGCAGCTCCTGCCACAATACTCAACGCAATTCTTTTTAATTTCATAATAAACCTCCCTTATATTATTCTTTCACTATTTTGAACGTAATTAAGTAAAATTTCACTTAATATATATCAGATTTGATATCGTCATCTTTACCGTTTGAGCTTCTCGCAATACTACTATCACGCCAAAAGCTTTTCTCACCTTATATCTCTCACTTTAATAGTAGCCTGATATTTAATAGGTTTTAAATGTGCTAATTCGTTTTTTAAAGGATTTTTAATTTTATAAATAACTGGTTTATTTTTGACATCAAAAACTCGATAAATCCAATAATTAGGTAAAGTTAAAGCATGCAGTCTTTCGTTTTCAGTTAAAACAAAATCAAACTTTTCACTAATTTTTGCAGTAGTACTTTTAACTTCTATTTGACGAGGAGTTCCATCTTTTTCAAATGACAAAATATCATAACCAATAACATCTGACACTTGTGATTGCCACTTTATTTTTCTTTGTAAATCAGGATATTTTACTAATCTTGCTTGCTCATATGCTATTACTTCTTTTTCACCTAAATACCCCATAGCTGTAGCCGTCTTTTGTTTTGCTATATGATCAATTTTAGATAAACCTTGTACTTTTCTAACAGTTTTCTTTTGCGAAAATTCAATAGCCTGCCTGTCATAAGCAACTGGAAATTTAGGTTCTTTTTTATGAGGAGGTTGAGGCTTTATCTGAATAAAATGAATTTTAGAATAATTTTTACAACCATTATCCAGATTTTCTTTTCCTAACTCATAAGCATAAGGAAAAAGATGATATAAGTAATTGCCGAATTTTATATTGTTCCATTTTTCGGTAGCTTCATCGCTATCTTTTAACTTTAACAGCTTTTGTTGTTTCTCAAAGCGTGATGCATTTAACGGGAAAGCATCCCCGTAGAACTGATATCCAAAATAATTTAGCATTCTTTCAGAAAAAATATTTAGATATTTCTCTGGATAATATACCGACAATATCTTCATCTTAACCATTGTTGCCAAGGGATGTGCTTGAATAGCTACTTTAGCATTTTTGCCACCTGCTTCAATTAAATCAGCAATTGATTCTCTTAACTTCTTAAAAGAACTAAGCAAATCAGGATGACCTTCTGGAGTTTGCCATACTTTATTAATCATATATTTTTGATTTTTCTGACTATAGTAAATACCAAATTTAGATGCAGTTGCACCTTTAATACTCCCAAGACCTGCTAATTCTCTTTCAAGACGATTACAGAAACTATCCTTATTGCCCTTTCCTTCAATATATTCGGAAATTGTCATTTGATTTCTAATATAATCAATTGGAAATGAATTTACGAATTCCTTTCTAAGATCTTCAAGAATTTGATCTTGAGAATCATAGGTATCTAACATGTAATCAAAATCACTTAATCTTCGCATATTATTACGCTATTCTATTTCATATTCATATCTAATTCTTCACATTGTTAACTTAAGTATATAATAAATTTATGATTATAAAAGTCAATGTTAGGAGTTAAAAATTGAAAAAGAAATTACTCAAAATTATTCTACCTTTATTAATGTTATCGTTTTTATTTATATTTAATAAAAATACTGTTTCGGCAAGCTATTTAAACGGTAATAGTTACACTGATATGTGCACACGCTATGTAAAAGTTATTAAGCCAATTAGAGTTTATAAAGTGAGAACAGGAACATGTGAAGCTAAAAACAAATTTCATAAATATGGAAAGATCAAAAAAGGTGCGAAAATTTGGATTTCTCACTATCTTATGAGTACAGGCGGTGGTTGGGTAGTTATAAGCGCACACAAATATTACTCAACTAGAAGAATATTTTTCTTTGCTGCCAATGGTCATGCTAGAGCTAATTGGTACAGGAGAATTGCTTAAAAAGCCACTAATATCACTTTAAATAAAAAAGATTCCAGTTATGAATGATCAATGTCATTAAGTTAAGACATTGACAAATTGAAAAGAGTCGAATCGTTGTGATTCGGCTCTTTTTTTGCATAAAATAAAGGCGAAAAGAACCTACCTTTTCGCCCTCTGATTAAATTATTAAACCT
>NZ_PCYT01000093.1:0-3635 GCF_002553735.1 Lactobacillus sp. UMNPBX17 | reverse complement strand
GCGTTCGACAGATTGGGCAAGTCCATTCCCGATCCTTAAGGGTTAATTTCTTATAGCTATTTTGTCCCATAATACTGCCACAAGCATGACAGCGTTGAGTAGTATATTTAGGATCAATTGTTAGAAATTCTTTGCCATATAGATCTGCCTTATAAGCCAGCATGTTCAGGAAACTACGCCAACCAGCATCAGAAATGGCTTGAGATAAGGCATGATTCTTTAACAGATTTCCCTGACTCAATTTCATATAAATTAAGTTTTATGCAAATACTTCTTCGATGTTTAAGTTAACTACGAATGCATTTGGAAATTCAGTCTTAGCTAAAACTTTCTTTGCATAGTCATCATCTTCGTGAACTTCTGCAGTAGCAAGTACCCTAACTGCAGTGTGTGATGGAACATCAGCTGCAACAAGAGCAACCTTTGAACCGCGCTTAATGTTTTCGTAAGCTTCACCCTTGGTCTTTTCAAGGTATTGTAAGTGGCTTGGGTCTAAGACAGTCATTGAGCCCTTAGGACCAACTTGTGGGTTACCATCAGCATCAACAGTTGATAAGTAAACTAAGTTATTCTTGAAAAGGTTTGCTTGTTCTTCAGTAAGTTTGTTAGTGTTTAATTTTTTCATAGACAATACATCCTTTCAATTTATCGATATACTAAGTATACATCAATTTGATGAGACCGTAAAATAGTTTGTGTAAGGAGTAAGTTTCAGACTTTAAAATACCTACGATTTCAGTTACAATTAAATTCATAAAAGACCAGTTTCTAATATGTTTTTTTGCGTAACATCAGACTACTGGTCTTTTTGTTTTGGAGTCAAGTCCTAAATTAGATTTGGCTCCTTTTTAATTTGTAACTAAGCGTCACCGCAAACTATTTTACACTTAGTTGATTAAAAAAGAGCCAGGTTTCCCTGACTCAATTTCATATAAATTAAGTTTTATGCAAATACTTCTTCGATGTTTAAGTTAACTACGAATGCATTTGGAAATTCAGTCTTAGCTAAAACTTTCTTTGCATAGTCATCATCTTCGTGAACTTCTGCAGTAGCAAGTACCCTAACTGCAGTGTGTGATGGAACATCAGCTGCAACAAGAGCAACCTTTGAACCGCGCTTAATGTTTTCGTAAGCTTCACCCTTGGTCTTTTCAAGGTATTGTAAGTGGCTTGGGTCTAAGACAGTCATTGAGCCCTTAGGACCAACTTGTGGGTTACCATCAGCATCAACAGTTGATAAGTAAACTAAGTTATTCTTAAAAAGGTTTGCTTGTTCTTCAGTAAGTTTGTTAGTATTTAATTTCTTCATAGACAATATATCCTTTCTGTTTTATCAATACACTATAAGTATACATCGATTTAATAGCAGGTGTTAGGGATTTGCTTACATCCTGATTTTTATTTAACAAAATGCTTTTATTACTATAAATAAGCAAAATTAAATTTTCATTTTATTTTAAAAAATGCTATGATTTAACCAACTAAAAAACAAAGGAGAAACATATGAATTTAGCAAAAATCCGCGGCGGTGCTGGTGATATCACCAAGCCCGATCTTAATGCCCGCATTCAAGATAACTTATACTTAGCCGTTAACTCTGACTGGATTTCTAAAGCCAAGATCCCTACCGATCGTCCATTAATCAGTAGTTTCAGTGAAATTGATTTAAAAATCGAAAAAGAATTGATGAACGACTTAGCTGATTTTGCTTCTGGTAAAAAAGCTTTGCCTGATATTCCTAACTTTGACAAGGCAATCGAAGTTTATAAATTGGCTAAGGATTTCGCGAAAAGAGACACCGATGGCTTTCAACCTGCTCAAGCTGATCTTGAAACTTTAACCAACCTAAAAGATGTCGATGACGTCAAGCAAAATCTAGCAAAATTATTCTTGCGCTTTAGCTTTCCATTTTTATTCGAAGTTGAACCTGATCGTAAGAATACTAAGATCAATTCCCTCTCCTTCGATCGCAACTCATTGATCTTGCCTGACACTACTAGTTATCAATCTCCTTCTGCTAAGCAACTACTCGATGTTTGGCAAAAGCAAACTGAAAACTTATTAAAGATGGCTGGTGTTGAAGAAGCTGCTGCTAAGAAATACGCTACTGATGCGATTGCACTCGATGCTAAAATCGTTAAAGTAGCCAAGTCAGCCGAAGAACGTGCCGATGATGTAGCTCTTTATAACCCAATCAAGACTAACGAATTTGAAGAAAAGACCAGTTCTTTAAACTTAGGTCAATTACTTGATCAGCTTTTTGAAAAGAAGCCAGATTACGTTGTTGTACGTGAACCAAAATTCTTAGACCACTTCAACGAATTATTTGATCAAGAAAGCTTCGATGAACTTAAAGGCTGGTTAATCTCTACTTTCATTAACAAAGCTGCAGCATTTTTATCAGAAGATTTCCGTCAAGCTGTCTTCCCATTCAAGCAAGCTACCTATGGACAAAAGGAACTACCTAGTCAAGAAAAGGAAGCTTACTATAAAGCAAATGATTTATTTGACGATGTAATCGGCGTGTATTATGGTCGCACTTACTTTGGTGAAGATGCCAAGGCTGACGTAGAAGATATGATTCACCGCATGATTGATGTCTACGAGCAGCGTATCAGCAATAATGACTGGCTCTCACCTACTACTAAGGAAAAGGCAATTACCAAGTTGCGCGCCTTGGTTTTAAAGATTGGCTATCCTGATAAAATCGACCATGTTTACGATTTGTTCCAGATTACCCCGGCAGGTGAAGGCGGCAGTCTTTACAGTAATCAAGCAGATATTCGTGAAGTCGGTTTGAAGCATAATTTCGAGAAACTGTACAAGCCAGTTGATCGCAGCGAATGGTACATGCCAGGCAACTTGATCAATGCTTGCTATGATCCACAAAGAAATGATATTACCTTCCCTGCTGCTATTTTGGAAGCACCTTTCTACGATATCCATGCTTCTCGTGCCACTAACTACGGCGGTATTGGCGTGGTAATCGCGCATGAAATCTCCCACGCATTCGACAACAATGGTGCTAAGTACGATGAGTTCGGCAACATGAAGAATTGGTGGACTAAGGAAGATTTTGCGGAATTTGAAAAGCGTACTCAAGCTGAAATCGATTTGTTCAATGGTATCAAGTATGGGCCTGTAACTCTTAACGGTAAGCAAATTGTTAGTGAAAATATTGCCGATCAAGGTGGTTTAACTGCTGGTATTGAAGCTAATAAGAATGAACATGGCGACATGAAAGAACTATTCGAAAACTATGCTCGCATTTGGGCAAGCAAAGAATCTCCTGAAATCATTAAGACAATTGCCGCCTTCGATGTTCACGCTCCAGGTCCTGAAAGAGTTAACGTTCAAGTACAATGCCAACCAGAATTCTATAAGGCCTTCAATGTCCAAGAAGACGATGGTATGTGGCTTGATCCTGCTAAACGCGTAGTCATTTGGTAAAAATCTTATTTTAAATAATAAAACTCAAATCCTATTAAATCTTGGTGTTAATAAGCCTGGATTTAATAGGATTTTTTGCTTCATTAAGCATCGCTATTTCTTAGGTACATACAGTTTGCTTGATTTTTATTGCTAACTTCCCAGAGCAATCAAACTCAAGTCCTCTGAGAAAGTGCCCTAAACCC
>NZ_PCYT01000092.1:0-3637 GCF_002553735.1 Lactobacillus sp. UMNPBX17 | reverse complement strand
CATATTCGTGATTGGAATGCGGCCGTGAACATCTTAGAAAAAGGATTAGGCAAGTGGCAAAATCCTAAAATAAAAAAAGCAGCCTTATTCGGGGCTGCAGTCCGCTAGCAACTCGCGGACTCAAAAGGCTTTGGTAATTAGACGACCTCTATCGGCAATAGTCAAAAGATTACTGCTGGTAAGTCAAGTCCGTATCTAAGAAAGTTGGTGTTCTGGTTAGCGTAAGCTAACGAGCCACTAAGCCCTAGACTTCAGTCTAGGGTAGTTGACTATACAAGGTTTCTTAACGTGATGGTAGTTCTTTTGAAACAATTATGTAACATTCAGAAGGTATCATATTAACCGTCAACTGATTTAAGAAATCAATCAAATTTGAAACAAATGTTAAATAAACGAAATCTATAATTTAAGGGAGACAATTAATTTTGAATTTAAAACGTACTTTAGTTAAATACACTGCAGCTTTATCAATTTTCTTTACAGGTATCTCAGCTATTAATGTTCCAGCTACTGTTCACGCTGACGAAGTTTCAACCAGTACTGTAAATACTGACAATTCAATGTCAGATATCGAAACTTCAACTCCAGCTGCAAGTACCGTTAAGAAGACTTCTGCTGTTACTAAGAAGCGTAACGCAATTGTTAAGCTTGCTAAGAAGGAAATCGGTAAACCTTACGTTTGGGGCGCAGCGGGCCCTTACGCATTTGACTGCTCAGGTTTAACTTCATACGTTTACAAGAACGCAATTAACAAGACTTTGCCAAGAACTACTTACGGTCAAATCACTCTTGGTAAGACTGTTTCAGTTTCAACTAAGACGCTTAAGAAGGGTGACTTGTTATTCTGGGGTAACTACCACGTAGGTATCTACATTGGCGGTGGCAAGTTCGTTCACGCTCCAGCTCCTGGTCAAAATGTTAAGACTCAAACCTTAGCATCATTCTTCCCATCATCAGCTAAGCGTGTTATCGACTAATTACATTTAAAGTTATGTCTTTCTAAAGATTATTAGTAAAAGGAGTTAGGTGAATTTCACCTAGCTCTTTTTTTACATAGTAAATTATTTTTAGTTCTATGTGGTTCATCTATGTCATTTGACTGTTTTTGAAGAAATGTAAGCCGTTTAATATTTATTAAATTAGTATTACTTTTGTAACATTCATGTAACATAAGGTATTTATTATAGAGTCTGTTGAATAGTTAATTAAGTTTAAAGATTTTCCGATAAAATAAATTTTCGTTACCAAAATATAAAAATCTAATAACTTGTGATATAGATATAAACATAATAGGAGAATATATGAATATTAAAAGTAATTTTGTAAAAGTTACTGCAGCTGCTGCTTTAACTCTGACCGGTGTAGCTACAGTAAGTGCTGTTAAGCCAGATTCAACTACTGCTAATGTTCAAGCTGCTACTACTAGAGTAAAGATCAATTATGTTCCAGGTTATGGTGTTAATATCTGGGATAATTACAACCATGGTCATTTTACTGGTCAACGTGCACCACACGGCACTACTTGGAATGTTATTAACCAAGCAACTGATAAGAAGGGTCGTACTTGGTACCAAGTTGGTGAAGACCAATGGATCATGGCTCAATACACTGTGCCAGCTAATTCCAAGAAGGCTAAGAAGTCAGTTCGAGCAACTGGAGATGCATCATCTATTGTTACTTTAGCTGAAGCACAACTTGGTAAGAATTACGTATGGGGCGGTACCGGTGCCAACGGTTTTGACTGTTCAGGTCTTACTTCATACGTTTACTCAAAGGCTGCTGGTGTGAACTTGGGTAGAACTACTTACGATCAAGTTAAGCAAGGTTCAACTGTTTCTATGAATAACCTTCAACCTGGTGATTTGCTTTTCTGGGGTTCAGCTTCAGCTCCATATCACGTAGGTATTTACGTTGGTAACAATCAATACATTCACGCAGCTACACCTGGTCAAGGCGTTATCAAGCAAACTTTGAGTAGTTACTTCTATCCAAGTGTTGCTAAGCGTGTTTTATAAAAAAGATTATTAATCGAAAGTGGGCTATGTATTAGCTCACTTTTTTCATTATTAAATACTAATCGTTGTTAGTTGCTCTTTTTCTGCGTAAATGCAATAATGAAGTCGTTAGTTATAAAGTAGTAAGTTTTGCTACTAAGGGGATTGAAGAATGACTAAACATAAATTATTTAAGTTGGGAGCAGCTGCGGCACTTACTGTCACAGGTGTCTCTGCGATTACGTCGCTGAAAACTGTCCGCGCAGCCAACTTTACTGCGATTAAGAGGGTAAAGATTAATTATTTACCCGGTAAGGGCTTAAACATTTGGACTAATTATAATAAGGGTAAGTTCATGGGTTACCGTGCAAAAGACGGTACTATTTGGAACGTTGCCGAAACTGCTGTAGATAAGAAAGGTAACCTTTGGTATAAGGTTGGTACGCGTGAATGGATTGAAGCGCGTTACACCGTTGATGTCGGGATGGACACTCCGGCTTCCACCAATGCCAAAACTAAGGACAAGGTAACCAACGTATCTACCAAGAAGAAGACGAGCAAGAAAACAACGCCGAAAGTTAATAACGTTATTTCTTTGGGTACTGTAACTAAGAAAAGTACCAAGAAGTCGACTAAGACTAGGTCTAAGGTCGCTAAGGTGAAGAAGGCTAAGCAAATTGTTGATGCGGCAGTGAAAAAGACTGCTAAAAAGTCAACTACCAAGAAGGTTGCATCAACGCAAGCCTCAAGTAAGGCCGGTGCCATCGTTGCTTTAGCTAAGCAACAAGTTGGTAAGCCTTATGCCTGGGGCGCTAATGGTCCAGACAGCTTTGACTGCTCTAGCTTGGTGCAATATGTCTTTAAGAATGCGGCTGGTATGAACTTGCCTCGCACGACTTATGATCAAGTCAAAGTTGGTAAAACAGTTTACCAAAAGAGTCAGGCTAATGGTCAACCTGTTTCCGCAAGCAATTTACAAGTAGGAGATTTGTTATTCTGGGGTTCAGAAAGCGCACCATATCACGTAGCCATTTACATTGGTAATAATCAATATGTCAATGCGGCAACACCTGAACAAGGTACGATCTTGCAGACAATGACTAGTTACTTTGCACCAACGATTGTTAAGAGAGTTTTATAATTTGAATATTAAAAAAGTAGTTACTATGTATTAATTGCAAAGTAACTACTTTTTATTTTCTACTTCAAATGTCCTTTTTGTCTGAAAAATCTAAAGGTATAAGTATAATATTTGCCCCTTTTTACCTTATACTTGTGAGTGTTCTAATATCTAATAATCGATTATCTTGTATTAGATTTGCTCATTTTGTATAATAATGGCACAGGGACAAGTTCCTAATGAGCGGTCGGCTCATGGTCAATCTGATATTTCAATAGGACGTAAGGGCCTAACAGGTTGCGAGAACCAGAACTAATCTCGATATTCAATCTTGGACATAAGGGCCAAGCAGGTGGCAGACACCAGAACTAAACCGACCATGATGAGTTCGCACATTATGTGTGGACTCATTTTTTTTGGAGAGAATAATGCGTAAAAAATACAATTATAGAAAATTAAGACCTAGAGAATGTTAGAAAATATTGGTTAAATATATCCACTTTATTTTATTTGAATACATTTT
>NZ_PCYT01000091.1:0-3948 GCF_002553735.1 Lactobacillus sp. UMNPBX17 | reverse complement strand
TACCAAGAAAAATATTGGCATATCATACACCAGATGAAATTTTTGAAAGAGAATTAGATCGCATCTATCAAGCAGCTTAAGTGTTCAATTTATTATTGCAATTTACGAAAAAATAAAAAAACAAAAATTTTTGTTATAAAAAATCCAGGTGCTTATTAAAACATCTGGATTTAAGTCTTAATCGGTAAAATATTGCAAAATATCTTCTTCAGTTAAAGTCTTTTTGTCTTGTCCATTAACATCTAAAACAATTTTTCCACTATTTAGAATAATAGTGCGGTTGCCATATTTAATGGCATCTTTTAATTGGTGGGTAATCATGATGCAAGTTAAATGTTCTTTTTTAACAACCTTGTTGGTTAATTCTAGGAGTTGCCGACTGGTATTTGGATCTAGAGCAGCAGTATGTTCATCAAGTAAAAGGAGTTCAGGCTTTTTGATAGTCGCCATCAAGAAACTGAGAGTTTGTCTTTGACCACCAGATAAATTGCCGACAAAAGTATTTAACCGTTCATTTAAGCCATTGGGTAGTTGAGCTGTCTCACGCTTAAATTCTTCTAAATGCTGGTCCAATCCACGTAAATGCAATCCACGTTGTTGCCCGCGTTTAGTAGCCAGCAGTAAATTTTCGGCAACGGTCATTCTAGGTGCAGTTCCCATTTTTGGATCTTGGAAAACCTGTGCAATATATTTTGCCCGTTTTACCTCAGATAAATTAGTTAAATCGCGCTCTTTTAAAATAATTTTCCCGCTAGAGGGAAAAATAGAACCATTGATAATGTTAAGTAACGTAGACTTCCCGGCTCCGTTAGTTCCAAGTAGGGTGATAAAGTCACCATCGTTTATTTTTAAATTGATATTTTTAAGAATATTTTTTTCTTCGCTAGTTCCAACGTTGACTGTGGTAGTGATATTTTGTAAATCTAAAATTGTACTCATGGCTTAGTCACACCTTTTTTCAATAATTTACGAGTATGAAATTTCTTTTCAAATAAAGGCAACATCATGCAGATGGCTAAAATAATTGCTGAAATCAACTTGAAGTCGTTGGTGCTGAAACCAAGTTGCAATACTAATAATAGAATCAAACGATAAATAATGCTGCCGATGACTACGGCAATTAGTCGTGCTGTTAAAGATAAATTGCCGTAAACCACTTCACCAATAATAATTGCAGCTAAGCCAATAACCATCGTTCCGATTCCCATATTAACATCGGCATAGCCGCCATTTTGCCCTAATAATCCGCCGGATAAACCAATTAAACCGTTAGATAGCATTAGGCCGAGAATTTTCATGTTATCGGTATTTATGCCTAATGATTGAGCCATTTTTTCATTATCACCGGTAGCGATAAAGGCTTGTCCAAGATCGGTATTTAAGAAAAGTGCTAGCAATAAAATAATAAAAATGGCGAAAAGTAATCCAACTACAATAGTAGGAAAATTATCGGGCAATCTTTGTAAAAATTTTTCGTTCAGCAATGTAGCTTTATTAAGCAGGCCGACATTTGCTTTCCCTAAAATACGTAAGTTGACAGAATAAATTCCGGTCATAGTTAAAATCCCAGCTAATAAAACGGGAATTTTGCCTTTGGTGTAAAGCAGCCCAGTAATTAAGCCTGTGAGCATTCCACCTAAAAAAGAGAGGATAGTGGCGATAATTGGATTAACGCCATGAACTAGTGCGCTGATACAGATAGCTGCACCAAAAGGAAAAGTACCCTCGACGGTCATATCAGGGAAGTTCAGGATTCTAAATGTTAGGAAAAGTCCAAGAGCCAATATTCCCCATAAGAGCCCTTGACCAATAGTTGAAGTAATTAAACTCATTTGATAATTCTTCCTTTCTTTTGTGCGGCAGATAAAACAGAAGCTGGAATATGAATATTTAATTTCTCTGCAGTTTTAGCATTAATTACTGTTTCGTAATGAGTTACTCGTTTAACGGGTAAGGTTGCCGGATTTTTACCGTGCAAAACTTGTCCCGCCATTCTACCAGTTAAAAGTCCCATGTCGTATTGACTAACACAGCGAGTTGCTAGTCCGCCTGATTTAACCATTGTATCTGCGGCAGGAAAGACCGGAATCTTCACTGCGTTTGTTGCTTTAAGTAGCGTGGCAATTCCTGAAGCTACGGTGTTATCAGTTGGCACATATACTGCCTGAACTTTTCCAGCTAAGGTTTGAGCGACTTGTTCGATATCATTGGTAGAAGTAATGGTATAAGGTGTAACATTTAGACCTTGTTTTTCTGCGAGCTGTTTAAATTCTCGATATTCTGAAGTAGAAGAATCATCGCTAGAAGTATAAACAACGCCAACTTTTTTTAGATCAGGCATAATAGTTTTCATTAATTTAAGTTGAGCCGCAATTGGTTGTCTGTCTTGAACCCCAGTGATTTTGCCACCAGGACGAGCTAAACTTTTGACTAGATGTGCACCAAGAGGATCGCTAACAGCTCCCATGATTACCGGTGTATCTCCCGGAGTATTGGCTAAAGACTGAACTGCTGGCGTAGCGATTCCGATAGTTAATGCGGCATGTTCCCCGATAAAGCGATCACCCATTGATTTTAGATTGCTTTGGTCGCCTTGGGCATTTTGAAAATCAATTTTAATATTTTTACCTTCAAAATACCCTTCTTCTTTGAGCCCTTGAATAATTCCCCGATGAATTTGATCTAAAGCAGGGTGACTCATAGTTTGTAAAATTCCTACAGTTGGTTGTTTTTGTTCTGCTTTTTCTTGGTTTGTTTCAGAAATGAAAGCCACAATCAAAAAAGCAAAAAGAGCAATAAGCGTTCCAATTAATCTTTTCATTTTTAAACCTCAAACAAAAAAGCATTTCCTCTTGACGGGAAATGCTTAAAACAAAACCCGCACGTTTATTTTCCGTGCGGGTAATTTTCATGAAGATTTACCAGCACAGACGCGATCGTATGAGCCGCATCTGTACCTTAAGCGTGCAGAAACAACTCTAGTGCTGGAATTGCCAACGATTGAGTACTACATTCTTAAACATGATAAATCTTCCTTTCGTCTAAAATACTTGTTGCTCAAATTTTAAAGAAAGGTGAGAAAGATGTCAATTATTTTTTTCTTAATGATAGCTGGTATAATTAATACCCAGCTATAAAAAATAGAAGGGAATGACTTCATTGCGCTATCAACAAATTATTTTCGATGTAGATGATACGATCATCGACTTTGCTTCTACGGAAGATTTTGCTTTACACAGCCTTTTCAACGTTCATCACTGGCAATTAACGCCAGAACTTCAACGCCAATATCATGCCTATAATCAAGGATTATGGCGCAAGCTTGAACAAGGTGAAATAACCTATGAAGAACTAAGTGAGATGACTTTTCACGATTTTATTAAGGAGCATTTCGGTTTAGAAATTGATGGTCAAAAGATGATGAATGAATATCGTTCCTACTTTGGTGAAGCACACCAATTGCTTCCCGGAGTAGAAGATACTCTTAAGTTTGCTAAAAAACAGGGCTATAAATTAACCGTTTTAAGTAATGGCGAAAAGTTTATGCAAAATCATCGCTTAGAATTAGCGGGCGTGAAGAAATATTTTGATTTAATTGTTACTTCGGAAGAAGCTCATTATTCTAAACCTAATGTCCATGCCTTTGACTATTTCTTTAGCCGCACGGAAATTGGTCCTAATGATACGGTCTTTTTTGGCGATGGTTTACAATCAGATATTTTAGGAGCTGAAAGATATGGCTTTGACAGTATCTGGTACAATCACCGTCATCGTAAAAACACCTTGAATTTACATCCCAAGTTTGAAGTGGAAAATTATCCTGAATTTGTTAAATTAATGCAAAATGATTTTGAGAAGAAGTACTGAACTGAGACCTAAAAATTAGACAGTTTAAATACAGGATTAATAGAGGCTTGATTCCGATATTCTTTCGGAGTTAAGCCTTTT
>NZ_PCYT01000090.1:0-3984 GCF_002553735.1 Lactobacillus sp. UMNPBX17 | reverse complement strand
GAATATATATCTTCAGAAGGGATTTTAATTTCTAAAGGGAGAGATTACCTTAATTCTCACCATCCTAAACAAGCAACTATTTTAGCCGCTGGATACGGATTGCGAATGGTGCCAATTAATACAGAAGAGCCTAAAGGATTATTAGAAGTCCATGGTGAACCATTAATCGAGCGAATTATTAAACAGCTTCATGAAGTTGGCATTACTAATATCAAAATAGTAGTCGGCTTTATGAAGGAACATTATGAATATTTAATTGATGAATACAATGTTGATTTAATTGTTAATCCATATTACTCGACAAGAAATAATATCTATTCATTATATTTAGCTAAAGATAGATTAGCTAATGGATATATTATTCCGTGTGATATTTGGTTTAAGGATAATCCGTTCTCTACATTGGAAGATCCTTCCTGGTATCTTTTTAGTGATAGATTGACAGACCATTCACATTGGCAAGTTTCCAAGAATACTAAAGTTAAATATACTAAAGAACCTGGCAATAGAATGATTGGAATTGCTTATTTGGACCAAAAAGATGCAGAAGTGTTGACGAATCATCTTGATGAAATGATTAAAGCAAAGAAATATGATTCATTTTGGGAAGATGCTTTAGCAGATAAGAAACAGTTCTTGATCAGTGGTCGAATTATTCCAAACAGTGAGCATGCTGAAATTAATTCATATGAAGAATTGATGGAACTGGATTCTCATTCTGATCATTTAAAGACTGAAGCTATTCAGATTATTGAAGAAACACTTAAAGTTGATAAAACAAAAGTTCATAACATTCATACTTTAAAGAAGGGTATGACTAATCGATCTTTTAGCTTTGAATGCAATGATAAACGCTATATTATGCGTATTCCTGGCGAAGGAACTGATAAGCTAATTGATCGTAAAGAGGAATATGATGTTTACCAACAAATAAAGGATGAACCATATACCGAAAACATCCTTTATCTGGATCCTACTAATGGATATAAATTATCAGAATTTCTTGAGAATACTCGTAATAGTGATGCTAATGACTGGAATGATGTTACTAAATGTATGAAGTTATTACGTAGATTCCATCATGAGAATTATCAAGTTAATCATAAATTTGATATTTGGAAACAAATTAATTTTTATGAATCATTACGTGATGCACCTTCTGCATATAAAGATTTTATGATAACTAAAGAAAATGTTGTGAAATTAAAACTATTTATTCAAGATAACATTAAGCAGTGGAGTTTATGTCATATTGATGCTAATGCCGATAATTTCTTGATTAATAAGAAGGGTAAGATTTACCTCATCGATTGGGAATATGCAGGAATGCAAGATCCGGATCTTGATATAGCAATGTATGCTATTTATGCAGGATATAATCATGAACAGTTTGATCGCTTAATTGACATTTATTATCAGAATGATTGTGATGAAGTAACACGATATAAGATCTATGCGTATGCTGCAGTTGGTGGATTATTATGGAGCAACTGGTGTGAGTATAAACAATCACTGGGATTGGATTTTGGTGCATATTCAATAGCACAGTATCGTTATGCAAAAGAATACAGCAAATTAGTATTAAATTATTTGGAGAAGAAGAATGCCTAAAGTAGAAAATGCAATTATTATGGCAGCTGGCTTAGGAACTAGAATGAGACCTTTGACTAATGAAATTCCTAAACCTTTAGTTAAAGTAAATGGTAAGCGAATGATTGAAACAATTATTCAAAGTTTACGCAAAAATGGAATAACTGACATTTCAATTGTTACGGGGTATTTAGCTGATAAGTTTGAATTCTTAACTAGCAAATATTCTGGAATGAAGCTAATTAATAATCCATATTATCAACAATATAATAATCTTTCTTCATTATATGTAGCTCGCAACGAACTAAAAAATACTATCATTCTTGATGGTGATCAATTAATAAATAATTTGAATGTTTTAGATTCCAATTTTGATAAATCGGGATATGCAGGTGCCTGGGTAGATAATTGGACTGATGAATGGATTATGCATACTGATGATGATGGAAAAGTTGTTTCTTGTGACCGGAATGGTGGGCAAAATGGCTATCGTCTCTATAGCGTATCTAAGTGGACTGCAAAAGATAGTTATAAATTAAGAAAATTAGTTGAAAAAGAATTCGATGCTAAGAATTATGACATTTATTGGGATGATGTAGCAATGTACAAATATCCTGATCAATTTGATTTGTTTGTTCATCGAGTAGATCCAAACGATATTGTAGAGATTGATAGTTTAGATGAACTAAAAGCAATTGATCCAAGTTATAAATCAATAGGATAATCAGATATGTTCTCCAAAGAAAATTTAAAGAAAATTGATTGGGTATTAGTAATTATTCCAATTGTGGCAGTAATTATTTTAAGTGCGATTTTAATAGGCTATCCGTCTGAATCGCATATTTTTTTACAAAATTGTCGCAATTTTTTGACCAACAAATTAATGTATTACTATTTAATAGTAGGATTAGTATTTTTGCTTAGTACATTATTTCTTGGTTTTACTAAGTGGGGCAAGACAAAATTAGGTGATAAACAAGATCGTCCAGAATACTCTACTCTAAAGTGGGGAATGATGATTTTTACCTCTACTATGTCAGCTGACATTATCTTTTATTCATTGTGTGAATGGATGATGTATGCTGATGAGCCATTGGTCAAACAATCTCCAGATTCACTTAATTTATCGTTGTCATATTCGTTATTTCATTGGGGACCAATCGCATGGTCATTTTATATTATGTTAGCGGTGGCCTTTGGATACATGATTTATGTTACCAAGAATAATAAACAAAAGTTTTCAGAAGCCTGTCGTCCTCTATTTGGAAAATTAATTGATAGCTGGCTGGGGAAGATTATAGATTTGATTGCAATTTTCTCTTTAGTTGCTGCTACTGCAACTACTTTTTCGATGTCCATGCCATTATTAACTGCAGCTGTTAAAACTATGACTGGCTTCGGTAATATTAAAATATTATCCGTTACCTTAATTATTTTAGTGGTTGCCATTTATTTAATTGCGTCGGTAATAGGCATGAAGGCAATTTCTAGATTATCAATGATTGCCTTTAGCTTTTTAGGATTATTGTTGCTTTTCGTTTTATTTGATAGCGGAAGTGCTGGTTTTATTGTAGGATCAAGCGCTAAAGCACTGGGCAATTTAGTAGTTAAGTTCATTCCTATGGCGGCTACCGTTGAAAATAAACAGTTTACACAGAATTGGACAGTATACTATTGGGCATATTGGATGGTCTGGTGCGTAGCTACCCCATTTTTTATTGGTAGTATTAGTAAGGGAAGGACTATCCGAAATGTGATCTTCGGCGGATATTTCTGGGGATTATTAGGAACATACTTATCGTTTTTCATCTTAAGCAACTTGGGTATTTCAAAACAAATTTCTAGTGTAATTGATGCAGTAAAACTGATCAACAATGGTGATAGTTATGCTGACGTAATTGTGATGATAATAAAGACTTTGTCTCATTATCAAGTAGGCTTAATTCTATTAATTCTTGCTATGATAGGGCTTTATTCAACAGTTTTTGATTCAATTACTATGGTAATTTCTAAGTACTCTTATAGAAGCTTGGCATTATCCGAAGAACCAAGTCGATTGATGCGTAGCTTTTGGGCTATTGTATTTGTCCTATTGCCATTAGCATTGATTATAACAGGTACTTCATTTACTAGTATTCAATCTGTTGCGATTATTGTTGCCTTTCCTACGGGGATTGTGATGTTGCTGATTGTTGTTAGTTTTTATCGGGAGATTTGGAAAAGAAAGTAATTGTAACTAATTTGATAAACTTAATCGGTATTAATGTGATATATTAAGGATGAACAACCTTTAATATTAAAACTTAAGCTGTCATCTGGATTCGGGTGATGGCTTTTTACTTGTGTGTCGGGCATGACATTTCATCTAGTCTAGTGAAAGTCTAGACCACGGGT
>NZ_PCYT01000008.1:0-46475 GCF_002553735.1 Lactobacillus sp. UMNPBX17 | reverse complement strand
GTTTAAGACTTGATCATTAGATTTAATCATCTTAAAATAAATACTTGAAAGGTAAGTTGTACCATACAAACAACACCGTCTAATAATACAGATTGTTTAGCTTGATGTTAAATGCCTATATTATATAGATAAACATAATCAAAGTTACTATAACTGGAATGCTGAAGGGTTGCTACCGGCGTTGCTAGTATTCCAGTTATAGTGACGTGGTTTATTCCATTCTTTAAATACTTATGAACAATTTTTTACAATAATACTATAGATATTATCGTTTGAGTTGGGAAAAGTAATTAAAGCTGGGATTTTTAATATTCACCTATCTCCAAAGATAGGTGTTTTTTATTGCCTTTTTCTATGATACAATTATTTAAACACTTGTTCGAGTAAGGAGAAAATATGGAATCTACTAAGTATCTTAGCTTAATTAAAACTGAACTAGATAATATGCCAGACTTTGTTAAACAATATAATTTAGGTACTAATCACTCATTAACAACCACCTATCAATATTTAACCGAGATACGTCGTTTTTTTAATTGGTTACGTCAAGAAGGCATCTCTACTGCAAAAGATAATCAACATATCTTACCAGATACTTTAGCAAATTTACGGCGAAATGATATCATGTTGTACATTGATAACTTAGGCCACACTAAGAATAAGCAAGGACACTTGAACTCCCCCACTACTATTAATCGTTCTATTAATGCCCTACGCTCTTTATTTAAATTTTTGACCATTACATCAGATAATAATAATGGTGAGCCCTATTTTGAGCGCAACGTAATGCTCAAAATTGAGTCTTTAAATGATACTAAAACATTAAATTATCGTGCTCACGTTTTAGAATCACACATGTACACTGGAAACCTCAAATTCGAATTTCTTAAATTTATTAATCATGACTATGAAAATAAATGCAATAAGCAAGCTAAACCTGGTTTCAAGATGAATAAAGAAAGAGATATGGCCATTATTGCTTTAATTTTAGGGACAGGAATTCGAGTTTCTGAGTGTGCTGGCGTAGATATGCAAGATTTGAATATAAAGGACGCAGTTTTAGATGTCACGCGTAAAGGCGGACAAAAGGATAGTGTCCCTATTGCTGAATGGACTCTAAACTATATTAAAAATTATAAAAAAATCCGAACTGAGCGTTATATGGCCGATTCTAAGCAAACGGCTTTCTTTCTAACAAGATGGCACAATAAAACAAAACGCATGACTACTAATGCAATTGAAAAAATGGTTAGCAAATATTCAGCCAGCTTTGGTCATCCTCTTACCCCTCATAAATTGCGCCATACATTAGCTTCTGAATTGTATGCTGTTACTAAAGATCAAGTTTTAGTAGCACAGCAATTAGGTCAAAAAGGAACAACTGCCACAGATTTATATACTCACGTAGATCAAAAGAAGCAGCGAGCAGCATTAGATGCAATTTCTAATGATCATCAAAATTTAAATGAAACTAAATAATAAAACAGCACCAAACTATATAAAAATGGTGCTGTTTTTAATATGTTCAGCAATAACAAAAGTGTTATTGCTGATTGCTCCATAAATAATAGTAAATTTATTATTATATCCATAACTGCAACTATAACAATTTTACTATTAATATTAAATAATAAAAAAGACACTGTTTTTTAGTTTAACAGCGCCTCTTTTATTATTTAGTTAAATCTAATTTATCAATGTCTATCATCCATGCAATCGCAATAGACTTTTCACCTAAGTGTGTAGCAATTACAGGACTGAATTCAGCCACATCCACCGGCTTATCTGGGAAGTTAGTATTAATAAACTCTTTTATGTCTTCTGCTTGTTTGAGGTCATTAGAATGAAATACGAATAAACGTAATCTATCCTTATAAGGTAATTCTGCAGTTTTTTCTAAAGTAAGTTTCTTAACCTTGGCAACAGCACGCTTTAAAGATCTGATTTTATCAAAAGCAACAATTTTACCATCATCATTAAATGTTAATAATGGTTTTATTTGCAGCATAGTACCAATAAACGCACCTGCGTTGCTTAAACGACCGCCTCTGCTTAAATTCTTAAGATCATCAACTACAAAATATTCATCGATTGTCTTTCGAATTTCGTCCAGTTTCTTTAAAATAGCTTCTGGTTCCATGCCATTCTTAATCATTCTAGCAGCAGCTAATACCAAATAACCTTGTAATCTTACGGTCATTTTAGAATCATAAGGATATAGATTATATTCCGGATTATTATGAGCCATGTTTACCATGTTTTGATAAAATCCAGAAATACCACTCGATAAAGTAATAGCAATGATAGCCTCATAGCCTTCTCCATGAAGCTTATTGCATAATTCAATCATTTGACCCATGCTTGGTTGTGAAGTCTTAGGAAAAGCTGCGCCTTGCTTTTGTAGTTCAAAAAGTTGCGCAGAAGTAATATTAACTCCTTCTAAGTATTCCTTGTCGCCAACGATGACGGGAATCGGAACCACATTAATATTATTGTCCTTAACTTCTTGTTCAGTTAAGACACTAGTACTGTCAGTAACTAATGCGATTTTCAATTTATTTCCCCTTCCCAATTTCTTTAATTATATAATACAGAAGAATTATAGCATAAAACCATTAATTACACACCTATTGCAAGTCGTTTAATGAGGAAGAAGCTTGTGCAATTTCGTAAAGTTGCTTAACAAACAGACTAGAAGCATCAGAATCCAAAGATATAAAAAGAAGACTTTCAATTTTACTAAGTGTATTCTTTAGTTCTTCTGCTTTCTTTATACCTTCTAAACTTAATTTCACAATCTTACTTGAATCTTTTTCAGATCGTGTAATTTCTATAAGGCTCTTTGTCTTTTTTTGTTGAAGCTGACGACTTAAGGTAGATAAAGAAATATTAAGTGCTTTAGCTAATTTCCCCATGGCTAAAGCTTTATTATTTGTGTCATCAAAAAAAAGCAAAATTCTAGTTTGTGAAATATTCAGGCCACACTTGTGATTTATTTCTTTTTTTATTTGATCTGCAACAGTGCTAAAAAATAATACATCCATATACAAAGTCCTTTTTCTCCAAATTAGATTACTATAACTGTATTTTATCATTTAATAATCTATTTGATAATACCGTTTCCAAACTATATTAGATATATAGTGTTGTGTGAAACATTAAATATTAAAACTTTAATACTAATGTTAATTATAACTTTAATATGTCATTTTGTATTTATATTAGTTTTACCTAATTATTAATGTGTATTATTTTTAGCTTATAGTTGATAACTCTAATAATTTTAGAATATTGAATTTTATTGTTATAATATTAAACGTATTTTGAGGTGATGTATTATGGCATTTGATGGATCATTTATCCATAGTTTATTACAAGATTTAACCCCTACTCTAGTAGGAAGTCGTTTATCAAAAATTTACCAACCCTTTGATCAAGACTTAGTTTTAATCTTTAGAAAAAATCGAAAAAACTACCAATTTTTAATTTCAGCTAATGCACAATATCCAAGGATGTATTTAACTGAACAAACAATTAACAACCCTGATAAAGCTCCTATTTTTGTAATGGTATTACGTAAATACTTAGAGGGCTCTGTTTTACAATCTATTGATCAAGTAGGTTTAGATCGAATTACTAATTTCCATTTTAGTAATCGCAATGAATTGGGTGATGAAATCGAATTAGTTCTTTCCGTAGAATTAATGGGTCGTCACAGTAACGTGATTCTCTACAATCAAAAAGATAATCATATCATCGACTTATTAAAGAGAATTAATCCTGATGAAAATAGAGCTCGTATTTTATTACCAAAAGCAAAATATGAGTTACCTCCATTGAAGCCAGGAATAAATGGATTAACTTTGTCTGAAACTGAATTTAAACAACTTAGCAATGAAAATGATGCTAAAAGTTTAGCTAAGCAAATGGATGGTTTAGATAAAGATGATCGAAGTGAACTATTGGGGTACTTAGAAGATGAATACAGCTATTCTTCCTTTAAAACGTTTTTCAATCAGTTCGACAATCCACGCGCATTTGTTTTAAAGACTCCTAATAATAAGAGAAAAATCTTTTGTTATTTGCCTTATCATCTAGATCTTGAAAAGGAAAGCTCTAATCCTGACCTTAACAAAGGACTTGATGAATTTTATGAATATCAAGCTAATCGTGATTGGGTAAAACAACGCGCTAGTCAAGTAGAACGCGTGGTTAAGAATGAGCAAAAAAAGCTAAGCAAGAAAATCAAGAAATTAAAGAAACAACTCGATCTTGCTGAAAACTCAGAAGGATATCGTATTAAGGGTGAAATTTTAAACGCAAATTTAAATCAAGTGAAGCCAGGAATGACTACAGTTTCCCTGCCTAACTACTATGAAAACAATGCACCTATTGCAATAAAATTAGACCCTGCCCTTTCACCAGCACGCAATGCTCAAAAATATTTTACTCGATATAAAAAATTGCGCGATTCCATTAAACATGTTAATCAGCAAATCAAAATAGCCGAAGAAAATTTGCGCTATTTTGATTCTATTCAAACTGCTATCGATAATGCGGATCCGCAGGATATTGATCAAATTAATGATGAGTTAATCAATCAAGGATATATTCGAAAACAAAAGAAGAATAAACGAAAAAATAAAATTACAGAACGTAATCTGAATGAATTTAAACTTTCTTCTGGTAAACATGTTTTAGTTGGTAAAAACAATTATCAAAATGATTGGTTAACTTTAAAAAAGGCTAACAAATCTGATTACTGGTTCCATGTTAAAAATATGCCAGGATCTCACGTGATTTTACGAGATGATCAACCATCTGAAGACGATATTAAAGAAGCAGCTGAAATCGCAGCATTCTTTTCTAAGGGCAAAGACTCTGCCCATGTTCAAGTAGATTATGTACAAGACAAACGTGTTAAAAAGCCTAATGGTGCTAAACCCGGATTTGTAATTTATACTGGTCAAAACTCTATTGAAGTCACTCCAGTAGAGAAAGAAATTATGGCAATGAAAGTCAATAAAAAATAAGCATGCCTCTTAAACATGCTTATTGCGAAAGCTAAGTTATTTGAATAAACTTAGCTTTTTTATTTTAAATTGGTTGTGTAGTTAACGCTAGTGATTCTAATACATCTAAAATTAATTCAGCGGTTTCAATACTTGAAAATACCGGAATATGAGTATACAAAGCCTCATCTCTTATTCGTAATGCATCTTCACTAGCCGCATCAGAAAGATTAGTAATATTTACTACCATTACAATTTTATGTTGTCGGATTTTTTCTAGTAAATTGCGAGGATTATTATGGACTTTTTCTACAACTCCTGTAGTAATCCCAGCTTCCGCAAACATATTCGCAGTTCCTTCGGTTGCAATTAACTTAAAGCCCAATCTATCAAATCGACGAGCCAATTCTGTCACTCGATTTTTATCTTCATCTCTAACTGAAATAAAAATTGTCCCATAACTAGGGATGTGTAAATCACTAGCTTCGTATCCTTTGTATAATGCCTTAGCTAAATGAGTATCTCGCCCCATTACTGAACCAGATGATTTCATATTAGAATCAAATGTATTGCCACTACTATAATTAAGGAAAGAAAATACTGGCATTTTAATATGAATAAAGTTACTTGTATGCCATAGTCCATTGGGATAGCCCAAATCTTGAAGGTTATGACCTATCAAGACTTCCGTAGCGCAGGCAGTAATATCTTTATTCAAAGACTTAGACAAAAACGCTACGTTATGACCTGCATATGGCTTAATTTGTAATAAATATAATTCATCATTTACCAACAAATAATGTAAGTTAAAGATTCCTCTTGTTTGTAATACTTTTATCAATTTAATCGATTGTTGTTCAATCTTTTTTTGTTGTTCTAATGATAAATTTTGAGGTTTAATAACCGCTATTGAATCTGATGCATGTGAACCTGTTTGCTCTAAATGTTCAATAATACCAGGTAAAGTGACATTCTTACCATCCGAAATAGCTGTTACTTCATACTTATTCCCTTCAATAAACTGAGACACGGTGATTTGATCTACCTGATTTTCAGCTAAATATCTTTTAATTGCTGGAATATCATAAACTACAGCGGATTTTAATTTATTCTCTTTATTCATGCCCCCAATTAAAATTGGAAAATCATATTGATCAACAAATTCAAATACAGCATTAGGATTTGTAGTTTTCAGAGATGGTACTCGTTTTAAATCGGTCAGGGGATGATTTAATAATTCCGTAATCATATCACGAGGATCTTTAGTCTCCCATTGACCTATTATATGAAGACCATTTTCTTCCAATTGCTTACTTAATGCACTTACTCTTTTACCTGAAAATTGTAAAAGTACATCTTTAATATTTTCTCTTTTAGCAATAGTTAAAATATTTTCTAATGTAATTGATTCAAAATATACTCGATCGATATCCTTATATCTAGAAGAAACAGATTCATCATTATTTGAAAGCAAAACTGTAACATAGCCATTATTATGTAAAGTCTTTGCTGCATGAGCAATCATATAGTCAAATTCACTAGTCACAGATACTTGTAAAGGCAACATACCTAAAATTAATATCTTTTTATCTGCCGCTAAATCTTTAGCTTCATTTTGAACATCATATGCGCCATAGTAAGCACACACATTAGGCCGATAAACTCCAGCCGAACCGTCTATCTTTAAAAATGATGGTTCTAAATTATATTTACTAATTAATGATCGTACTTCCTCTACAGAAATATTTAATACCTTAGCAAGCAATGGATTAAAAAAGCCGTAATCTTTAGCTTCTCTTACTAAATCTAAAGTTAAATGCTCCTTATTTTGCACTAGTTTATTAATGATTGTGACAATATGAAGAAGCTTTTGATAATAAATTGGATGAAGGCCTGTAATTTCTTGTAATTCACTAAAAGGAATATTTTCTTTAATAGCTGCTAGTAATTTAATTAGATGTAATTCATCGGGATGCTTAAGATCTTCAATTATTTCTTCATATGTTTTCCGGCTCTCTTCTACAAAAGCAGCCCAGCCCAAGTCAAGATTAGTAGTTGCATCTAAACCTTTCAAAAACGCTGTTTCAAAATTACGTCCTACGCCCATTGCTTCGCCACTGGCTTGCATTCGATTATTCAACTGATAATGGTTATAACCTGAACCAGTAAATGACCAATAAGGTATTTTAATCGCTATTGCATCTAAAGTAGGTTCAATAGAAGTATTTAATCCTGATAATGGATCGGTTATTTCATTTAGTCGATAACCAATAGCTACTTTACTTACTACATAACCCACATCATACATGCCAATTCGTTGAGCCCAAACAGAACTACGAGTTAAACGAGGACGGATCGTCAATAATTTTGACTTAATTTGGGTGCCATGATGTTTAATAGCAAAATGAAAACTAGTAAAACCAACAATTTCCAAATTATCTACAATTCGTCTAACTGATTCTCTCAATTCTTGAATATGATCATTATTTAAAGTTAAAGACGGCATTACTATAGCTGAATCACCAGAATTTATTCCCACTGGCTCTATCGAACCAGCAAAATTAGTAAATACTAAATTGCCATCCTTATCACGTATTACATCAACAATAACTTCTTCCCAAGCTGAAAGATCCTCCGTTAATCGATAATTTTTCCATGTAAAATTATCAGTTTGTCTTTCTTCTTTAAAATAGGTCACTAAAGCTTCTTTAGTCTTAAATCGTAAATGTTCATTATGAACATAACGATTATACTTAGTAACTAATACTGGAAAAGTAACTTTGGAAAGTAAATTATCCATAGCACCATTCATATTGTCTTGAGCATTTTGATTTAATTCCCAAGACTCACTAGTATCAATTCCTAATTTATTTAAAAGCTCTGTTCTTTTTTGCTGATTACCCATCTGCAAGATACGAGAATTCAAAGTTAGCAACTGAATGCCCATTTGCTCTAAAATTCCATCTTGCAATAATTTATGAGCAACTTTTAATCCATTAGTTGAACCGTACGCAGTAATAATCGCATCTGGTTCTTCCATACGTAAAATTCGCTTAAGAAAATCTAATGTCATCGGCTCTAGATATACGGTAACATTGGACTTTTTATCCGTGGAGATAGTTGCTGGATTAGGATTAACCAATATAACTTGTATTCCTTCTTCGGTTAAGGCATCAATAGCTTCTGTAGCCATTAAGTCCATCTCAGCTACGCTACCAATCAAAGTAGGACCTGATCCGATAATTAATACTTTATCTAAATCATTTTCTAACGGCATAATTTACTCCATCATTTGTAAAAAATAATCGAAAATTTCATCTGCATCATGGGATCCTGGGGCTCCCTCTGGATTAAAAGCGGTTGCTACTATCTTGTCTTTGATATTCCAAAATCCTGCATTTAATTCACTATGAAGATCAAAATATTCACGATTCATATTCATTTTTACGCTATCAGGTAATACTAATTGATCAATATTCATTGAAGTCTGCCAAATTGCATTAGTATTTTGCTCAATTACTGGATAATTAATTCCATTGAATTCCTGAGGTAACTGAACCAATTCAAAGTCTAAATAATCACTTAACACTAAGAAACCTAATCCAATTCCTAAGATTGGATATTTGCCATAAAAATGATCTAAAATCGGAGCAATTTTATCAACTATTTCCTCCGGTTTACCTGGTCCATTTGAAATAATGATTCCTTCAGGACGTAAGTTCTCAACATCCAGCGGACTAACATTATAAGGTAAAACGGTTGTGTTTACTTTTCTAAGAGACAAAGCTCTGAGCATAGAGTGCTTTAATCCTAAATCTAAAACTGCAACTGTTTTACCTACATTTGGGGATGCATAAGCATTTTTAGTTGAAACCATTGCCGATTTATTTTTAGGCAGAACTAATGCTTTAATTTGATCAAAAGCGTGTTCATCATTAGTATCCATGATTGAGGCCTTAATAGTTCCTTCTTCCATCAAACGATGAACAAGCGCACGGGTGTCTACCTTAAAAATGGCAGGTATCTTTTTTTCTTTTAAAAACGAACTAAAATCTTCAAAATTTTCACTATCAGAAATATTCAAAGCAATATCATTAGCAATTATTCCCTTAACAGTAGGATCAATACTTTCATAGTCAATTGCATTGATCCCATTATTGCCGATCATTGGCGATGTGAAAACTAGAATTTTTCCAGCATTAGTAGGATCAGTTAATGCTTCTTGATAGCCAAAATTAGTAGTTTGAATTGCTAATTCTCCGGTGGAAATAATACTTGCGCCAATACCTTCACCAGCAAAAGAGCTGCCATCTTCTAATATCAAATAACGTTTCATTTTTATTCACTTGCTTTTTCTAATTGGGCTAACATATCCTGAAATATCTTAGGTGGTTCAACAGCGAATTCTAGCCATTCTCCTGTCCGGGGATGTTTAAAGCCTAAAACTTTAGCATGCAAAAACTGGCCGTTCCCTTTTAAAGTTTTGCGTGGACCATATAATGGATCTCCCGCAACTGCATGTCCAATATAATCTAAATGTACTCTGATTTGATGAGTTCGTCCTGTCTCGAGTTGACATTGAATTAAACTATAGCCTTTGAATTGTTTGAGTACCTTAAAATGTGTAATAGCTTTTTTACCATTTTCTACCACTGCCATCTTCTTGCGATCATATGGATTGCGGCCAATTGGAGCATCAATGACACCATTTTCTTCACTAAAATTACCATGAACAATGGCCCAATATATTCTTTTGTTTGTCTTATGAGCTAACTGATCTTCAAGTGATTCTCTTGCTTGAGCATTCTTAGCAATCATCAACAAACCTGAAGTATCCTTATCAATTCGATGTACAATCCCAGGTCTAAAACCTTCGGGAGATTGTGCCAAATCTTTTGTGTGATAAAGAAGTGCATTCACCAAAGTATGATCAAGATGTCCTGGTGCGGGATGCACCACCATGCCCTGTGGTTTATTTACTACAATTACATCGTCATCTTCATAAACAATATCAAGTGGAATATTTTCTGGAACAACATCCATTGGTTTTACCGCTGGAACATTAATTTCAATTTTGTCGCCTGCTTGAATTTTATAAGATACTTTCTCTGCTTTTTGATTAACTAGGATTTCTTTTTCTTTAACTAATTCTTTTACTCTAGTTCTAGACAAATCAGGTACTTGCTCTGAGATAAATTTATCTAAACGTCCGTGCTCATCTTTAACTTGTAATAAATATTTTTTAGGCATTTTTATCATCCTTATCTGCAAAGAAAATTAAGTAAATAAATATAATGAGCACACCAGTGGTAATAGCAGAATCAGCAATATTAAAGATGTTAAAATTAATGAAATCAAGTTGAAGCATATCAACTACATACTTTAAATGAAGTCGATCAATGAAATTACCGATAATACCACCTAATACTAAGGCTAATCCCACGTCAAACAATGCATTTTTATACTTTTTATTGAACAAAAAATATAAACAAACTGCAATGGCAATAACGCTGATAGCGTAAAATAGCCACATTTGACCAGTTAAAATATTCCAAGCTGCACCATCATTTTGTAAATAATTAAATGATAAAATTCCCGGAATAATCTGATGAACTTCACCAACGGTATAATTGCTTACAATATAATTTTTTAATCCTTGATCTGCTAAAACTACAAATAATGAAATAAATAAATATAAAAATTGCATCTTTTATTAAAATAACCCACTAATCTTGCCATTATTATCAACATCGATATCCAAAGCTGCAGGATGCTTAGGCAAGCCTGGCATATCCAATACATGTCCCGTAGTTACAACAATAAAACGAGCTCCATTTTTCAAACTGATTCCTTTCACATGCAACTTGAAATCAGTTGGAGCACCTAATTGTTTCTTATCATCGCTAAACGAATATTGTGTCTTAGCAATAATTACTGGCAACTTTTCCTTGCCTAACTTGGTTAGCTCATTAATTTGTTTATCAGCCTTTTCTGTATATTCCACTCCGCTAGCATGATAAATTTTAGTAGCTACCTTTTCAATTTTGGTTTTGACATCGTCATCTTCATCATAAGTTGATACTACTTTAGCCTTACCAGAATCGGCTAAATCAATTACTGTTTGTGCAGCTTCAATTCCGCCTTTAGAGCCATCATCATGGTAAGTAACTACCTCAGCTGGAATATCTTGTTCTTCAACTAACTTTTTAAGCAAATCAAGTTCTGCCTCAGTATCTGTTGCAAATTGATTAATTAACACAACCACCGGCACATTATATGAACGCATATTATTCATATGACGCTCTAAATTCTTAAATCCAGCCTTCAAAGCAGCAAGATTTTCTTCATCCAGATTGTCGGTCTTTCCTAAAGCTTGATATTTAAGCGCACGAACAGTTGCAACAACAACCGCTGCATCTGGCTTTTTGTCCAAGTGGTTAGATACAAAATCCATAAACTTTTGACCACCGAGATCACTACCAAAGCCTGCCTCAGTTAAAACATAATCGCTTAAATGTAGGGCAAGATTAGTAGCAATAACCGAGTTAGCCCCATGTGCAATATTTGCAAACGGGCCACCATGAACTAGTGCAGGAGTATGCTCAAGCGTTTGAACTAAATTTGGCTTTAATGCATTAGAAAGTAATGCAGCAATTGCACCTTGAAAACCGAGTTGTTTAACATAAACTGGTTGATCATCTTTGGTATAACCAACAAGCATATCACCAATTCTAGCTTTCAAATCATCAATATCTGTTGCTAAACATAAAATAGCCATCAATTCATTGGCTACAGTGATTGCAAAACTTGATTTATGCTCAACGCCATTAAACTTAGAGCCTTGCCCAACTGTAATATTTCTCAAAGCACGATCATTAACATCTAAACCGCGTTTCAAAAGAATTCGTTCTGGATCAATATTTAAACTATTATCCTGATAAATATAGTTATCTACTAATGCAGCTAATGTATCAATCGCTGCAGTTAAAGCGTGCATATCACCAGTAAAGTGTAAATTAATGTCTTCCATCGGAATAATTTGTGCCATACCACCACCGGTTGCACCACCTTTAAGTCCAAAAACAGGACCCATTGATGGTTCACGCAGAGCAATCATTGTATTTTTATGCAATTGATTATTGATAGCATCACCTAAACCAATAGTAATAGTAGATTTTCCTTCTCCAGCTGGTGTTGGCGAGATAGAAGTTACTAAAATTAACTTTCCTAATTTTTTGTTTTGGGAAATGCGATTAATAGCTTGCCAATTGATCTTAGCCTTATCATAACCATATGGTTCTAGATCATCTTCTTTTAAATTAACCTTTGCGGCAATTTCATTAATTGGTAACTCTTTAGTTTCTTGTGCAATTTCAATATCTGATTTCATCTATGCTTATTCTTCTTTCTTGAAAAAACTAAAACAGAATAGCTTTGAAATTCACTTTTTAATCGATAAATTTCAAATATACGCCATTTTGCAATTAAAACTGGTTTACTTACCTTAATTTGAGTTCTGTATGGCAATTTAAGTAAATATTTATTTTTACTATTTTCGAAAAATGAATACAACCATGTATACACTAACAAAACAATAAAAATGAATCCGACTACCATTCCAGGAATATTAATTGCTTTATTTCCTTCATAACCCAAAATAAAAGCTGTCAACAGAACGATTAAAAGCCATGAGTAATAAATTACTCCAATTGTTCCTAAAAATATAAAATGCCGTTTAGATTTTAGAATTTAGATCACACCCTACATATCATTTATTCCTTTTCTTATTGTATCAAAAACCATCAAAATAAGAGAGTACGAAATAAATCATACTCTCTTTATTTATCAATATTTTATTTTTACTTGTAAATTACTATGATCACTGGTGTCATACAGAGTCTCTAAATATAGCCTATATTCAGGATGATGTTTAATTAACACTTGATAGGCCTTTGAAGAATGAATTTTATTCAATTCACTCGCCTTAATATGATTATGCCCAGTGAAAAAGTGATAATTCATCCAGCCAAACAATTTACCCATTGCTCGAACTAAATCTATATCGTCATGATATTTATTCAATTCACTCTGCATCATATCCGCAGAGATACTGCCTAATTGTAGATTCTTTAAATACTTATGAAAATGTTCTAAGGTATAATTTTCTTTTTCTTGGTCTGTCAGGTATCTTGTCATATCAAAATCACGTCTTACATATGTAATATGACGTGAATGAACGCGCACAACCCCATATCCTTGATCATTAGAGCAAAAACTTGAAGTTACTACTTCAGTTGTAGGAGTTGTTTCTTGGGGACCCATAATATTTTGAGCATGAATGTGACCACTGAAAGCTAGTTTAACATTATATTGACTGCAAAGCCGCCTTAATTCAACTGCATCATCAACCACATATCCTTTATTTACAGCAGGATTATGAGCATATAAATTATGATGCATAAATAAAATCGGACGAAGTTGCTTTTTCTCCGCATACTGCAGCTGTTTTTTAATCCATTTAAGTTGGGATTTGCCGATCATTCCTCGCGTATGCGGAGCAGCCGTCGTTTCTTCTTTACCATATAAGTTGGAATCTGCCAATATCAAAAAATATTGTGGATTTAATTGCACACTATATGCCAAAGAACTATCATCCGTATCAACTGCTTGACGATAGGATTTAGCAAAAATTGAACGCCAAAACATTGGGCTAATTTCACCTGCATAAAATTGCTTTTTACCACGAAATTCTCTAGCCCAACCATCAAAAATATCGTGATTTCCTGGTATAACTAATACTTTCGTATGTTTTAATGGTCGAAAGATTTCGGCAAATTTTTCAGCTGATACTCTTTCACCATTAAAAGTAATATCGCCTGTGACAATAATTGCTGCAGGCTTTTTTCTTTGTGCCATTCGCATAAAAGCTGTTAGAGCAGTCTCTTGATAATATAAGTCCTTACCTTGACTAGTTTTTTGCATTTGTGAAAAAGCTTGTCCTTCATCATGCAAACTGTTTGCAATCAAATGCGTATCAGAAATTACCCAAAATTCAGTATTAAGATCCTTCGTAATCATTTTTTATCTTCTGTTTGCCCAATATTGATAGAAATCTACTCTTAAATTACCATTAAACAGCTTACGCTTCTTAGTAGCCCTTGCTCCAAAACATTTTTCAAAATTAGGATCAGCTGTTAAATAATATTGACTAAATGAGTCTAGTGGACGTAAAACTTCACCCATTTGCTTATATAATTCTTCAGCAGATTCTCGATCCTTAAGACGTTTACCATAAGGCGGGTTGGCAATAATAATTCCATTTTCTAAGTCAGTAGTAAAGTCTTTGACCGCTACTTGCTTAAAACGAATATCTTGTAAAACCCCTGCATTATGAGCGTTTAACTTAGCAACCTCAAGTACAGATTGATCAATATCACTAGCCCAAATAGGAGCGTCTAATGTTTTGACCTCTGCCTTAGCTTTTTCTAATGCAGATTTATGTAAATCGTGATTAAACCAATCGAAATTATCAAAAGCAAATTTTCGCCATGTTCCTGGTGCAATATTTTTAGCAATTAAAGCCGCTTCAATTGCTAAAGTACCAGAACCTGTCATTGGATCAATCAGGGGATGCGTTCCATTATACGGGGTCAATTTTAATAAACCTGCCGCAAAGTTTTCCTTTAATGGTGCGCCACCATGTTCTACTCTATATCCACGCTTAAAAAGACTTGCTCCAGTAGTATCCAAGGAAATACGAGCAATATTTTTATAAATGTGAACATCCAATGGATATTCACTACCAGTTTCTGGCAAGAAGCCACGTCTATGATATTGATCAATCATCTTATTGACGATAGCTTTCTTTACGATCGATTGTACATCTGGTTCAGAGTGAAGCTTCGACTTGACTGCACGACCTTGCACAGGAAACTTAGCATCTACTGGCAACAAATCTGCCCAGTTGTAATCATAAACTTCATTAAATAGAGTATCAAAATCGGTTGCTCTAAATTCTTTTAACAAGATTTTGATTCTATCTGCAGTTCTTAACCACAAGTTAGTCTTTACAATATCTTCTTGGGTTCCCTTAAAAAACACACGTCCATTTTCGACTTTGGTCTTGTAACCCATACTTTGTAATTCTTTGTTTACAACGCTTTCAAAACCAGCGCCCATAGTTGCGTATAGTTGATATTCTTTCATTATTTCTCTTTCGTTAATTAAAAATAAAAAAAGAGCTGGACTCAAGCCCAACTCTGCCAATGTGAATCTCTATAAGCCACGTTTTGTTCCAGTAATTCTGGCAAAAATCACCTTCAGTAGTCATCTATCTTTATTGTCAAAGACAATAACCTGGTCTTTAGTTCATTTTCTTAGACCAAGACTCCCCCACCAAATTTGGGTTTCACGCTCGCAGGGTTTACCTCGTTCCACCAAAATCATTTCTAATTTTGCTTCGTCACTGTGGCACTTTTCAGGATAGTCATGCATGTCTTAAAGATTTAGCATTTTTTCCGCCGTAAGAGTTAAAAACTCTTCTCCAGCTTATTGAGCTGAATACGATCACTACAAGCATCGCAGCCTGTGCGTGCGTGGACTTTCCTCAGCTAGCATATAGCTAGCCGCGCCTACTCAAGATCCACACCGTTAACCATTATAGCAAAAATTAATGCTTTACACCATAAACATGTTGTTCAAGATTATAAACTTTTCTTTCTAAAGTTGAAATTCGTTGAATAATGGCCATGTTAGTTGAAATTTCGCCCTGATTATCATCCGCAAAATTAGGAACTGAGGCAGTTCTTCTATGAGTTGGGGTGTAAGTTTTTACTTTATCTTCCTTCTCTGTTTCAACTGTCTTCTTTTCCTTTTGTCTTTCGTCCATTATTTGACGTTGAAGTGTGCCAATTTGTCCATATAAATCTTCAATAATTTGTTGAAAATTCTCATAATCTGAAATAACTTCATCCAAATAAGCATCTACTTCGTCTGGATCATAACCTTTTACTTTACTTCTAAATTGCTTTTTTAGTATGTCTTGTGCAGATAGTTTAATATCATTTAAATTTGCCATTCTACTGACAACTCCTTTACATTCATTTTTATTTTAGCAAAAAGATAGCCTAGGTAAAACCAAGATTTCCATTTTTATAAAACTTTAAAATTATTCGGAGAAATAATTCTGTCGATGAGTCTCTTGATATTCTTCCGCTGCATCTTGTAAATCATAAAAATCAATTAAATCTAATGGATATTCTTTAGTTTCTTGGTACTTTTGAATTAAATTATAATCATATTTTGGTTTGCCGGGATGCTCTGGGTCATAAATCATCAAAGCTCTATCAGTATGTTGAACCATAAAATTTTGATAATTACGTAATTGCACCGAATTTTGATAAGGTAGATTAGAAGTTGAAGCAAAAAAGTCGACGCGTTCTTTTAAGTTTAAAAACTTAGACTGATTATTTTCATTCCAGCGATCAGCAAACTTCTCATACGGGATCATAATAGAAGTTCGCACAGGAAACTTTTGACCCAATTCTAGTCCTACTTCTGCCGCCCATTGCTCGATTCCTAAATTTGCTCCCGTAATAATCCAGTCCAACTGGTCCTCTTCAAGCAAACTCTTAAAATAATTTCTTAAAGCGTACTTAATAACAGTAATTTTAGGGTCTTTATCACCAAAAACATTTAATTCATAACTACGATAACCAGTTACCCATAAACGCTGCATTAAAAGCCCCCTATATTCAAAAATCTAGTCTTTATTGCTATAATGCTAACAGGAGTGAAGTCAATGGTCAAATATCCAAGCGGCAGTTTAGCTGCATTTAGAAAACCTATTAAAAAGAAAGAAAATAGTACTCGTCGTCCATATACTCACCGGAAAGGCGTTAACTTTTCTGATCGTGGAATGACACTTGAACAACAAATTAATGAATCTAATAAATACTATTTGACTGAGGGTATCGCCGTAGTTCATAAGAAGCCTACCCCCATTCAAATTGTTAAGGTTGATTATCCTAAACGCTCTAAAGCTGTTATTCGTAAAGCTTATTTTAGACAAGCTTCAACTACTGACTATAACGGCGTTTATAAAGGATATTATCTTGATTTCGAAGCTAAAGAAACCAGAAATAAAACCAACTTTCCTTTAAAGAACTTTCATGAGCACCAGATTTTTCATTTGAGCGCATGTTTGAAGCAAAAAGGAATTTGCTTTACAATTATTAGATTCGCTAGTTTGGAACGATATTTTGTCACTCCAGCTAGCTTTGTAATTAATGCTTGGAGAGAAAAGGATAAAAGTTCTATGACTTTAAAAGAAATCGTGGACAATTCCTATGAAATCAAAAGCGGTTTTCGTCCTACACTACCTTATTTAAAAGCAGTTGATAAATTTATTGCAGATAGGGAAAGATAATCATGACAGAAAATAATATGAAACGTGAATCACGTAGAAATTATCATAAACGAAGGTCGATTAAGAATAGTTTAGGTATCAAAATCATTAAATGGTTTTTTCTAATAGTTTTGCTATTGATTGTTTCAGGTATTGGGCTATTTGCTTTTTATGCAAAAGATGCACCTAATATCAGTCAAGATCAATTGCAAAGTGGCGGTACGTCTAGTTTATATAATAATGATGGTAAGTTTTTGTTGTCACTTGGTTCTGAAAAACGAATTTACGTAAAAAATAAAGATATACCACAATTATTAAAAGATGCCGTAGTTTCCGTTGAAGACAAGCGTTTTTATAAAGATAAGCTTGGCGTAGATCCAATTAGAATCGTCGGTTCTATGCTTACTAATGCCAAAAGCAATAGTATTGCTGCTGGTGGTTCTACTATTACTCAACAACTAGTTAAGTTAACAGTATTTTCTACTGCAGCATCACAACGTACCTTAAAGAGAAAGGCTCAAGAAGCTTGGCTAGCAGTTAAAGTACAACATGAGTTCAGTAAAGACCAAATTTTAGAATTCTATATTAACAAAGTCTTCATGAATTATGGAAATTATGGTATGGGAACTGCTGCTAACTATTACTATGGCAAGCCACTGAAAAAGCTTGATTTAGCTCAAACTGCTTTAATCGCAGGGATGCCTAATGCTCCCGTTGCCTATGATCCTTACCTTTATCCTCAAAAGGCCCAATATCGTCGTAACATTGTTTTAAAAACTATGCTACAAAACGAAAAGATCACTAAAGATGAGTATAACCAGGCAATTAATGAACCAATTACTAAGGGGCTAAAAAAGCGTCGAGCAGATAACGAATCGAAGATTCGAAAGATCGATGATCCATACATCAAAGAAGTTATTTCTGAAGTTAAGAGCAAAGGTTTTGATCCTTATAATGATAATTTGAAAATCACTATTAATATTGATCAAAATGCTCAAAACAAACTCTATGAATTGGCAAATAATGGCTCTGTCCCATTCACAAACAATAAAATGCAAATTGGTGCTACAGTGATCGATCCTAATAATGGTCATGTTGTAGCAATTTTAGGTGGTCGACACTTGCCTTCAGTTCAATTAGGCTTAGATCGTGCTGTTCAAACTGGACGATCGACAGGTTCATCAATTAAGCCAGTATTAGATTACGCTCCTGCAATTCAATATTTGAATTGGTCAACTGCAAAGATGCTTGACGATAGCAAATATGTTTACCCAGGTACTAATATCCAACTCTATGATTGGGATAATAAATATGATGGCATGATGACTATGCGTAAAGCTTTGGAACAATCACGTAATGTTCCCGCTGTTAAGACATTAGCTGATGTTGGTGTTAAACGTGCTTCTGCTTTTGCTCGTCGATTGGGCGTTAATGTCCCAGCCAATTCCGGATTATCAGTTGCTATTGGTGCTAATGCCTCTAGTTTGCAAATGACAGGTGCTTACAGTGCATTCGCAACAATGGGCATTTACCATAAGCCTCAATTTGTCTCTAAAATTGAAACACCTGATGGTTTAACTAGAAATTATGACTCTAACGGTGTTCGTGTTATGAAGAAGTCAACAGCATACATGATTACTGATATGCTGAAAGGCGTCATCAAACATGGTTCAGGTACTAATGCAAAGATTCCAGATCTTTATCAAGCTGGTAAAACTGGTACTGTTAAATATTCTGATGAAGATTTAGCAAAATACCCTGGTTATAATTCAACTCCTAAGGACTCCTGGTTTGTTGGTTACACTAGATCTTATACAATTGGTATATGGACAGGTTATGATAATTTAAAGGATGGTACTATTTCAGGTATTGGACAACAATCAGCTCAACTAATGTATAAGAGCATGATGTCTTACTTAATGAGAAATAAACCAAACTTGAATTGGGAACAGCCTAAATCTGTCATTCGTGCAAAAACTGGCGGCACTTGGCAACTATATGTTAGAGGTCATGCCCCTGCTGGTGTCAGTGATAGCGCGGCCAGTTACGATGAAGATGATGAAGAAACTGATACAAATAATGAGACCAACAATTCTGTTAATACAAACAATACTCAGTCTTCTTCTAGTGAAGCTGGTACTGCTCATCAATCAAGCAGAGTTGAAAGATCTCAATCTAGTCAAAGTAGTCGTGAACAATCATCATCTTCCGCTTCACATACTCAAAGTAGTAGGCCGACAAGAAATGAAGATAACGAAGATCATGAACAAAATCATGATGACTCTGATAAAGATTAATTGTTTAAGAGTAGACTGGCGTGTCTACTCTTTTTATTTGTCTGCCGAAACGTAGTGAAGGCAGACTTTGTTTTATGCATTTTAAATTTAGTAACAACTCACTATAATTATATTATTAAGATGAAAAAGGTTTATTTCTCTAAGCATTTTTGCAAATAGAAATAAACCTTTTTCATCTTAATTAATTCAAATATGAATATGGATCACCTTTGGCTCTGGCTGGCATTGTATATCTTCCAAATAGAATCATAGCATGATGCGTTTTAATCCATTCATTCTTAGGTAAAATTGATTCCAACCGTTGTTCAACTTCATGTGGTGTTGCCTTTTGATCAACAATATGAAACACCTTCGATATTCTTGATACATGCGTATCTACCGCAATTGCTGGAACTCCGTAACCTTCAGCTAAAACTACATTAGCAGTTTTCTCTCCTACTCCAGGTAACGTCATCAAAGTCTTCTTATCTTCAGGAATTTCACTATTATACTTTTCAACTAAAATTTGTGCAGTAGCTTTTAAGTGTTTGGCCTTTGAGCGATACAATCCAATAGTCTTAATTGTATTTTCAATCTCTTCAATTGGAGCATTGGCTAAAATTTCAGGAGTAGGAAATTTTTTAATAAAATCAGGCATAACCCGATTAACCATTTTATCGGTCGTCTGTGCACTCATCATTACTGCACACAACAAATGAAAAGTATTATCCCATTGCAATTCGCCTTTAGCATCAGGGTACATTGCTAAAATTCTTTTTAAAACACTACGTGCTTTATCATCGCTTAATAAATCTTCTGCCATCCTATCTGTTCCTCTTTAAAAATCTCTCAATTTCATCAACGGTTTTTAAGTTATGCCGCTGCCAATTAAGTAAAACTCGATCAATATATTTCAAAGAATAAGCCTGAGACAACACAGCTTCTCTCAGAGCCAATTCTATCACTTCAGGAGTATAATGATCCACACTTAGCCATTGAGCGATCTCTTCCCTCTCAATTGGGCTCAGATAACGTCCAAACTCTACCTCAACTTTACGAGAAAGATAATTTAACGGATTATTATCTAAATCATCTACAACGGATACAGTCTTTTCTCTCTTCTTATCTTTGATTAATACATTCTGATCTATATATTGATCTATAGCATCATACAATTTATTTAAGCTATATCTATTACCAATTTTATCTTGATTATCTTTTACTTGCTCAATAGTTAAATAATCTCGATCAATTAGTCTTTGAATAATATTGCCAACATCTGCTACCGTCAAATTAGTATTAGCCGCTATTTTTTCGTTCGAGGGGAACGACTCTCCACGCTGACTAAAAGCTTCCAGTTGAATAATTAACAATAACTCCGCATCACTAATATTAAGTTTAGAATAGTACGCAATTAAGCCATTTTGTAAGGTGGTAAAACCTAAAGCGCGATAATCATTAAATTGCAAGGCAGATTTCCTTTCCAAAAATAAAAGTTGAACTAATAAATAGTCCAACTTTCGGTTTATATATTCATAATTGTCGATGCAATTATTAAGGTTGCATTCTGTTAATCAATCTTGGGAATGGAATTGCTTCACGAATATGGTCAAGGTGACATACCCAAGCAATAGTACGTTCAAAGCCCATACCGAAGCCTGAGTGAGGAACACCACCAAATTGACGTAAGTCAAGGTACCATTGATAATCTTCAAGGTTAAGACCAGCATCAATAATTTGTTGCTTCAACACTTCGTAGTTACCTTCACGTTCTGATCCACCAAAGATTTCACCGTAACCTTCTGGTGCAATAACATCAGCACATAAGTATTCCTTTGGATTATCAGGATTCTTCTTCATGTAGAATGGCTTAATTGAGGTTGGGTAGTTTACGATAAATACTGGACGGTCATATTGTTCAGAAATGTAACCTTCATCAGGTGCACCAAAGTCATCGCCCCACTTAAAGTCACGACCTGCCTCTTGAAGCATCTTAACAGCATCATCATATGGAAGACGAACAAAGTTACCTTCGGTAGTTGGACGAAGCTTTTCAGGATCTCTACCTAAAATCTTCAATTCGTATTCATTCTTGTCTAATACTTGCTTAACCATGTAAGCTAAGTATCTTTCTTGTAAGTCTAATGATTCATCTTGGTGCATCCAAGCCATTTCGGGTTCCATCATCCAGAATTCAGTCATGTGACGGCGACCCTTTGATTCTTCCGCTCTAAATGTTGGACCAAAAGTAAAGATCTTGCCATAAGCCATAGCACCAGCTTCACCGTATAATTGACCAGATTGTGATAAGTAAGCATCATGGTCAAAGTATTCAACGTGGAATAATTGAGTAGTACCTTCTGGAGCTGAGTGCATGAAAATTGGTGCATCAAACTTAATGAAGCCTTCCTTTTCAAAGAAGTCTACAGTAGCCTTAAACATAGTATTTCTAATTTGCATAATAGCAAATGGCTTCTTTGATCTTAACCATAAGTGACGGTGATCAAGCAAGAAATCAACACCATGTTCCTTATTACCAATAGGGTAACCTTCATTATTTGAAACAACCTTTAAATCAGTAATTTGGATTTCGTAGCCAAAGTGAGAACGTGCATCTTCATGTACGGTACCAGTGATATAAAAACTTGATTCTTGTCTAAGTGATTTAGCAGCTTCAAATACTTCATCTGTTACATCATTTTTACGAACTACACCTTGGAAGAATGCAGTACCATCACGCAATTGCAAGAAAATAATTTTTCCGCTTGATCTTTTATCTGTTAACCAAACATGCATCTTAACTTCTTCGTCAACATGTTTAGAAGAATCTTTAATTGAAATCAATTCTGTCATAAAATTCCTGTCCACCTTTTTATCAATTATACAGTTCCATGATACCAAAGTTTCTATAAATTATCGACTTCTGAAATATCATTTCCATCTTTAAATTCATATATTGTATAGCCCAAATTATCATTATGCTTTTTATAGGCTACTTCCCAAACTGCTTGGCCTTTATACCAACCAAGATTAATATGATTAATTGTAGCATCAGAATGAGAGGATTTAAACTTATTTTTAATATAGGTTTCAGATGCTCCTTTATTTGCTGGATATAAATATGCTTTTTTAGAGTTAGGCAAATAAACAAAATAATAGCGTTTGCCTTTTTCCCCGGTTCCAGTAATAGCATAACTACTAGTTCCTCTATCTAAATGATAGTAGCTTTGAATATTCTTAATTGGAGTTTTAGTCCGGGCTATTTCTGCAATTTTTTGATCATTACCTCGACTGCGAGACCCCGCATAATAAAAGATTAAAATGCTAGCCACAAAAGCAATTATAACAATCCCGATTACCCATGATATAAATTTTAACGTTTGTCTCGTATCATCTTGTATCATCATTTTTTCTTATTTTCTAATTCTTTTAATTTCTCTTTTGTAACTCTTTCTACCTTAACAGGAATTGCCTGTAAGAACGCCTTGCCATATTCTTTAGACCATAATCTAGGATCCAAAATAATATATTGTCCATGATCTTTTTCACCACGAATTAAGCGCCCCATTCCCTGTCTGAATCTAATAACAGCTCGAGGGAGGCTATCCTTTTCAAAGACGTTAATCCCTTGATCTTCTAGTTTTTTCTGTCTTAAACGAACTTCTGGCTGATCTGGGGATTCAAATGGCAATCGTGCTGCAAATACAGTATCAATACCACAATCATGAAAATCGATTCCTTCCCAAAAACTATCAGCACCAATAATAATCGCTTTTTTAGCAATTACAAATCTTTTTGCAATTCTATTATTAGAACCCGATATTCCTTGGGCCAATATTTCGAAATCTTTTAATTCTGGGGAATTCATAATAGCCATGAATACCGTTCGAATTTTTTCTAGATTAGTCATTAACACTAGGACGTGGTTTTTATTTGTAAGATCGTTAATTAAAATTTGCTCAATATCATCTTCATACGCTTCACTATCTGGATTAGGCATGTTATTAACCGAGATTACTTGCAAATGCTTCTTAATGTTAAATGTGCTTTTGCCTATGTATTCAACTACAGCCATATTTTTTAAAGCCAGCTGGTTAACAGCATAATCAAAATTATGGTTACTGGTTAATGTAGCACTGATAAAAGCAATATGGTCAAAGCAACTATAAATTTGATTAAGCACTTCTTCAGCATCTAACATCAGCCAATCTAAGTTAGTGCTTAAAGGATCATCCGGATTAGTAACCATCAATATAAACCCATCTTGATCCAAATTTTGCGAATCAGATAATATATCTGCTAATTGATAACTCTTTTCAGAATAATAATCTAAACGATCAATTTGTTCAGTAATTTCACTCAGCAGAGTCTCAGTATTGGTCAGAATTTGTTCTTGCTCATGATAAAGTTCAAACAAAACCTGATTGGTTAATTCTCTAACTTCCTCTAATTTTTGTTGGAACTTAGATAATAATTGCTTAAATTGACTATTTTTATTAAATAAGCCTTTTCCTTGAAAACTTAATTCTAAAGTTCCATTAGCCAAAAATGACCTATTGACTGCATTATCGTTTTGAGCGTATAAATCCTTTTGTAAATCATTAATACATTGAATCAATTCTAGAATCTGTGGATCAAGCTTTTTTAATAAAAAGTTGAGTTGCACATTAGCATTAAATTGATTTTCTACACCATCATTAGAAAAATAAAGCAGGTTGCGTAAATGACTTAATACGCCCCATAAAGCTTCAAAGCGTAATGAATCATTACGTGAACTAATAACGCTTTCAGTAAAGCGATGTGCTTCATCAACTACTAAATATGGGTTTTGCCCCCAAATAGTGTCCATATAATGATTAGCCAAATAAGCATGGTTAGTAACTAATATATCAGCCTCTTCCTGGCGCTTTCGTGCAAGATTCCAGAAATCTACACTAGCAAAACGACTACCTACTCTTGCATCCCCCGGGTGTTGAATCTGTGCAAACAACGGAGCATTATAGTTAGTCAAATTTAGCTCATCTAGATCACCAGTTTTAGTTTCCGTAAGCCAAACTAAGATCTGCATCTGTAATACAAGAGTATCTTTATTCGGCGTACCTTGAAAAATCGTTTGTACAAACCCATCTAAATCTAAATAATGACTGCTGGATTTAACGACCTCAGCTGTTAAATCTAATTTAGTAACCTTTAAAAGCTGAGGTATCTCATGCTCCATTATCTGCTCTTGTAATACCTTGGTTGGTGTAGCTACTACTAGTTTTCTACCCGAATAAAGTTGATACGCATATGAAAACAAATATGAGAAAGTCTTTCCAGTTCCATTAGGCGCTTCAATTATCATAGCTCGTTTATCGGGATTATTAATAAATTGATGTAAATGGTTAATTAAATCTACCTGAGCACGACGAAAATGCAATTTACCTTTAAACAAATTCTTCTTTTCATCATCAGTTTTTGGAAAATGAGCATTCTCTCCATGACGATCTAATTGATCATTCTGTTTTTGTAAAATAATATTGCGAACCTGCATATAGCTTGAGCTCAGTGGCCGTTTTTGCTTACGCAGATTATCTGCAATTGTCGCAATTACCCAAGATGTATCTCTAATTAAACTTGCTGATAAAGAGCTCAACGTATTCAAAGTTGCCTGAGGAAGACTCTCTAATTTATAAATAATTTTAATTAATAAAATGGCGGTCCCGTATGCATCTGAATCAGCCTTATGAGGATTAAGATGTTTAATCTTAAGTTGAGCAGTTAGATCACTCAACTTATATGAAGGCAATATAGGAAAAGCAATCTTAGCTAATTCCACTGTATCAATTGCCTTATTAGTCAAAGCCTCATAGCCATGTTGTACTAATTCATAATTTAGAAAAGGTAAATCGAAATCAACATTATGCGCTACGAAAACCGTATCTTTTAAAATCTCTACTATCTTCGGTGCATAAACAGAGAAATCATCTTTCCCTTGTACATCTTCATTATGAATACCAGTCAGATTAACTACAGACTGGGGAATTTCACGATGAGGATTAATCATAAATGAATATGTCTTAACCACCCTCATATTTTTGATAATTGCACATCCGAACTGAATAATATGATGGCCTTTTTCTCGCTGCGTTCCTGTAGTTTCTAAGTCAACAACAGCAAAGGTATCTTTTGCAAAAATCTTTGCCATCTTTTTCCTTCTTTCTAACTACTTAACCTCAACTACTTGTTTTGCATCAAGCAGAATTAAATATTTGCCAATAACTTTCTTTTCACTAAATTCATTTAACGCTTGTTCATACAAACGAAGCTGACCAGTATATTTTTCTTTAATTAATTCAATTGATTTATCAATATTAGATTTATTCACATGATCAGTTTTGTAATCAAACAAAATGATACCATTCTTTGCTACAAAATAACCATCAATTGTACCATGAACCAAAATTTCAGCATCTGGATCACTAAAATCCTTAAATAAAGTTCTAGCTGAAAGCAAACTAGAAAAATCAACTTCTCGCTTTAAATTATCTGGCTCTTTCCAAAAAGCTTTGGCAAAATCACTATGAACAAACCAGTCAATTTGGTCCTTCTTTAAGCTCGAAACAATATCTGGATTCAATTTCTTTTGTTCAATCAACGTTTCTATCTCTTGATCTAAATTATCTGCACTATCATTCGTGTAATCATAATACTGCAGGATTAAGTGAGTAGCCGTACCGATTTCTGCTCCTGTAAATTTTGTTTGATACAAAAAATTAGGCTTGGTATCAATTGGTTGCAAATAACGATTAGTAGAAGTTAATAAATGTGAATTCTCTAATTCAGCATCTATTGGATCATTAAATGCTTTTTTGATTTCAGAAACCGCTTGATAAGCCGTAGTTTCACTTGCATCTTTGAAAGGATAATCAAATTGATAAAGCTGGTTGACTGTCTGCGTTAGCAAATTAAGCTTACTTGTATTTTCCTGCTGCTTATTATCAGTTTCTTCTTTTTCAGTAAATTTAATATCTTCATCCTGATAATCAATAAACAAGATCTTTTGACTTTGATCGATTGACTTAGTAACATCACTCAATTTAATAGCCACATGTCGATCAAATCTTAATGAAGGTCCGATAAAACTTAAAGGACTAGTAGCTGATAATTTATTAATTAATGGCAGTTGACCAGCGTGATTCAATTCCGTCGACCATTCTTTTACCTTTTTGTTAAAGCTAGGAACATCACCTACCAAAATCAATTTTTGCTTTGCTCTAGTTAAAGCCACATAAAGAATACGTGCTTCTTCTTCAAGCAATTGCTGTTTTTTAATAATGTTCCCCATTGCCTTAACTAGTGAGTCTACACGATAATGCTTTTCTCTTAAGGTAATCCCCATACTATCAGAGTTAATAATATAATTACCATTTAAATCGCGCATCTGATAATGGTGCTGCATCCCTACATAGAAAACGATTGGAAACTCTAATCCCTTAGAACCATGAATCGTCATTAATCTAACAGCATTACCAGCTTCTTTAGTTAAAAGTGGCTGTGCTAAATCTTTTTGACTACGTCTCATTCGATCAATGAAGTTAATAAATTGATATAGTCCTTTAAAGCCTGCACTTTCATATGAAGAAGCTCTTTCATATAGTGCTTCTAAGTTAACTCGCCGCTGCTCACCATTAGGCAATGCCGTCATTATCTCTAATAAATTAGTACGCTCATATATGCTCCAAATTAATTCCGATATTCTATGGGTCGTGGCAAAACTACGCAATTCTGCTAACTGATTTAAAAAGTTTTTACACTTTTTACTTAACTCATCGTTAGTACCTACATATGAAGTAAGTGCACTATAAAAGTTGCTATTTTTACTCTTAATTCTAATTCTGGCTAGCTCTTTTTCATCAAAATTGAACAGTGGAGAACGTAATACTGTTACTAATGGAATATCCTGGTCAGGATTATCAATTATTTTTAAATAATTCATCATGACAGTTAATTCAAAAGTTTGAAAATAGTTTTCTGCATCAGTAACAAATAATGGAATATCTTGCTTAGCAAATTCTTGCATAATTTCCAGATTATCACTACGACTTCTAGTTAAAATAGCAATATCACTATATTGCATATCTCGCATTTTACCAGTATTACTGTCAAAAACCTGAACGTGTTCTTCTTCTAACTGCTTAATCCGAGCAAGTACCATTTGAATTTCAGAAAAGTCTATCTCACTTTCATCTTTATTAGTGCCATTTTTCTTTTCATGAATAATCACTTCACTTGCTTGAGGCAGTGATTTGGGATAATATTTCGCCCCAAAAACTAGCTGCCCTTCTTTTTGATAATCAATCCCACCAAAATCAGTACTTAAAATGCTCTTAAACACTAGGTTAACTGTTTCTGTTACTGGCTCGGTTGATCTAAAATTATCTGACAACAAAATCCGTTCTTCATGTTCATTCTGTTCTTGGGCAAATTGATGATATTTTTGTAAAAACAGACTTGGTTCAGCTTGTCTAAATCCATAAATTGACTGTTTTACATCCCCCACCATGAAAAGAGTGTTCTTTTCCTCATTTTTAATTTGCTGAATAATTCTTTCCTGCAGAGCATTAATATCCTGATATTCATCAATCAGAATTTCCTTAAACTTATTTTGATAAAAATCGCGCGCCATTTGGGAACTAGACGTATCTTGACTTAAGATTTGATAAGCTAATTGCTCCATATCACTATAATCAAGCAAATTTTCATTACGTTTTAATTGATTAAAGCGTTCAATTAATTTAATTTCAGCAGCTGAAATAGCACTGACAATCTTTTGCCCATCTTGCATAATCTTGATCTGCTCTTTTTCAGCTACCGCAAAAAATGAAGTAAAGGTATCGAATACCTGACTCTTCGATTCATCTTTTAAAGCTTGGATTTCTTCATAAAACTCTACCAGGTCTTCATCCCATTTTTTCGATTTACGAAAACTAACTGTAAATACGCAGCTTCTTAATAACTCCCTCTGCTTATCATAATCAGCATCTTCTTTAACCGCTTGGACAAAATTATCTATATTCTGTGCAAACAGCGTGAATGACTCTTTTACCTTAGCCAATTCCTTAGTTTCCATCACAGCTTGTGATAAATAAGATGCTATCTTGTCCTGTAATTCCGAGAATTTAGCCACAATATACGGCTTAATTTGTTTTTGCCAAATCTTTGATTCCACAACGCTGTCTTCAATATCATAAATCTGTGGCAATTGTTTAAGCCAAGCGCGATATTCTGGTTTTGCCATAGCAAAATTGTATAAATCTAATAGCAAATCACGAGGACTATCTGCATCCCGATCACCAGCGAAATTATCATAGAAATGTCTAAAAGCTTGATCCTTATTAGTTAACATTTCCCCTTCGATCTCACGCAAAGCACGTTCTTTCAACAAGGCAGCTTGCGTATCATCAGTTAAGATCGTAAAACTAGGATCTAACTCAATTGAATAATAAAAGCGATGAATTACATCCAAACAAAATGCATCAATAGTTGAAATATTAGCGGTATCTACCTGATTTAACTGCTCACGCAAATATCTATGATTAACTCCAGGTTTGGCTAATTCTTTAGTTAAAGCGGCTTTAATTCTGATCTTCATTTCTTCGGCTGCGGCTTTGGTAAAAGTCACAACTAATAATTCATCTACTCGCGTACCTGCTAAAATTTCTTTTAAAACACGCTCAACTAAAACAGTAGTTTTACCACTACCGGCAGATGCGGAAACTAAAATATCATGCCCTTGATCATTAATTGCTTTTTCTTGTTCTTTTGTAAATTGTGGCAAAACTAATCCTTCTTTCCTAGTTTTTCCTTAATTTTAGCTAACAAATCTTTCTTACTCATGTTGCTAATCTCGTGATATTGATTATGTCTAAGCATGGCGTCAAAGAAGAAAATATCTTTAAAGTCTGAATATGTTAGAGCATTTTTGCTCCTGCCATAACGATATGGATTTAATTCAATTTGACCAGATAAAATCTGTCTAGAAGCTTCTTTAATAAGATATTCATCATATTCCAATAGCAACTGAATTTCTTCTTCGCTAAAGTTACGATCTGCTGGCAATTTAAAGCCGCCTTTTGCCTTGGTTCCTACTCCTGTATAAAGTTGAGAAGCTTGACTAGGCTTACCATCTAATAATGGCTCAGCTTCTAACAAAATTTCCGGATTATTACTAATTAGGCCCGTATACATCAACTTAGGCTTACTATCCATTGCATTTTCACGTAAGTTTAAGCTGCTATCAATTAACTTATTACTATTTAGCCTTTCTAGCTGTCTAGTAACTGTTTGATAAAAAGCACCTAATAGCGAAAGCTTGTCCTCTTCCGCAAAGAAATGATTATTATTAGTTAAAACATCCAAGTAAGAAACCATCTGAAGGGCGATACCGTTATAAAACATCCCTAAATCAAATTTTTTAGCAGAAGATTTGTAATCGATCACTTGCGCTAAAACTTGATCTTTATTAGCAAAATTAGCTAAATCTACTCGGTCTATTTTCCCGCGTAAATTAACTTGATGATTACCAGCTAAATCCGGAATATCTAAACTGATACCTTTAATTTTTTGATCTAAACCAAAACTTAATTCAGAATATTTGGCTCGCAGCGGTGTTTCAGTTAGTGATTTACGCCAATTTCGAGCTACCTTGGAAGTCGTATGATCTAAACAGTGGAATAAATACTGGTTAAACGGGTCATTCATCAATTGAGCATATTTACTTTCATCCTTGATAACATCTCTAACCTGATTAAGTTGCTGCTCAAGCTCTACACTACTTAAATCGGCCAAATCAAGATGCTGTTCATTCAATCGCTTAACTAACCGATCAAATGTCTCATGGAAATAATTTCCGGCTTGAATAACATCAAATTCATTTTCAAAGCGGCGCCGTAATTTTAACCCGTAGGTCAAGAAATACTCATAAGAATTTTCATAAAAAGTCTCCAACTGTGAAACTGATGAATACAAATTCTTACCATATAGTTCCGCTGCTAAATCTTCTCCGATATCTTCAGGCTGATTATCAAAGTCGCTTGCGTCAAGCACAACTTTTACTTTTTGTGGTAAATATTTCTGTGTAATTCTTAGAAGTTCATTTATTGCATCAGATGAAGCATTAGAATTCATATAGGCTAAGTAACCTAGGCTCGCATCAGGATTAGTTATGAAAGATAAAAGATCCTGCATCTTTTCTGGTAGATCATGTTGACTAAATTCAGGCGCACCATAATTTTGTAGACGCTGATAATAAATTGACGGATCTAATTTCTCATTTGATGCATTTAACACAGGATAAGAAATATACACTCTGTCCTGCGCTAAGGCTAAAGACAAGCCAAACTGATAATTTTGATCTAAATTATTTAGTCGCTGATTATCTTCCAAATATGCATCAGATTCAAAACTACTTTGCAATTGATTTAAATTTTCTGTCGTCAAAAAACCTGGCTTTTTTTCAATTGCAGGTAAATTTCCGCTTGTCGCACCAATAATAAAGACTTGCTTATACCCACTGGCTTGAACCATTCCCATTTCTGATAAGTTGACAGCATCAAGAGTTGAAGGGATTTGCGAGAAAGCAGCTTCCTTGAATGCGCTAATCATCATATTAAAAAATTCATCTAAATCAAATTGCTCTGGGTTAATTGCCAGATAATCTTTCAATAATTGAATCAGCAAGTCCCATAATTGTTCAGGTTGCTGTGCTTGTTGCAAATCACCAGATTCATTCGCATCATCGCGCCATTGTTCTAAACGCTCAGCAATTCCGTTCTTAGTCAAAAAATCAAAGAATATGGTTAGAGCTTTTTGACTATCCTTTTCTTGCTCTAATTTAGTAAACAAATTTGTAACTTTATCTACCAAATAACCACGTAATCGATCAATTTTGACCACTTCTTCATCAATTTTGTCTAATCTGATAACTTCTGCACTTACAAAATCTGCAAAATGTTTTTTCCACAAATTATGATTAATTCCGTGAGCTAAAACAAAATTTTCTAATTCATCTACATCATGAATATACTCAGCTTCTTCTTTATACCAAGATGGGATGAGCAAATGCGTCTTTAATATGGCAAGCATACTCTGCGTCTGAAATGGACTATCCTTTAAGTCACGTAAATTGAACAGATTTTCAATCAATACAACTAGAGGGTGATATTTCATTTCCTGCTGCAAATCATTAAAGAAAGGAATATTATTTTGCCGCAAAATTGGCGTTAAATATGTCTCATATTCTTTCAAATCTGGTGCCAAAATTAGAAAATCACGATAGCGATAATTATTCAGAGCCACTTGTTGATAAATTGTTCGCGCAACAAAATATGCTTCCGCATACCGAGAATCAGCTTTAACAAGTTGTACTTGATTTAATTCATCAACTTTAGGAATCGTTTCTGTCCAAAGGCTGTTTAGGATTTCACGTGAAGTAGGCTCAGCAGCAATCGGAAATTCATTTGCTACATAATCCATATCTCTCTCTTGCAAAAACGAAACTAATCGCTGGATAGTTTGTTGAATGACGTAATCATAATCTCCTTCTTCGGTTTTAGGATTGATGTTTCCTAGTCTCGTTTTAAAAGCCAGTGTTACATCTTTAGCTTTTCTCATTAAGATTTGAATAGTTAACATTTCCTGCAGAGAAAAATGAGAGAAATCACAGAAATAAAAACTAGCATGTTTTAAATCAGAATTTTTAGCTAAAATTTCATTCAACTGTACTTGTACTTCGTTTTTAGTTGAAAATTTGCCCGCTATTTCCTCAATAAAAGCATTATAAATAATCCGTAAATCATGAATTTTACTTTTAGTTTCTTGATCTAAATTAGTTTCATCTATGTTATCCAAATCCAAATTGCCGTCATACACTTGTAAAATCGTATTATAAAGTTGACGTACCATCCCTGAATTACTCTGTTCAAAGATAATCAGCTCGTCTTGCTTTTCCTCAATAATATGGGTTAGCAACATCGCACTAGCAGCATCATCTAATTGTGTAGGCAATCCCTGTTCAGCATCTTTTAAGAAAAACCACGCTAAACGCGAGAACGATAACACGTACAGATTTTTGACTGCTGTCTCCGTTTGCTTTTTCTTAGATGCAAGTTTATTAATCGCTCTAACTTCTGTGGTAAACTTAATATGATTAGGAACGATGATAAAAGTTTTGTTTTCTGGGTGCTTTTGATAATTTTCAATTGCTGAGGCCAGAATTTTTTCTTGTAATGGGTCAGTTTGTCGTCCTGTTAAAATTTTGATCATTTGTTCGCACTTCCTTGTTTATTATTTTATCATAGCAAGGTTGATATCTTTTATTAAATCTATTTTAAGGATGATTAAAAAATGAAAACTAGTTTTTTAGCTCATGGGAAAGTAATTATTATTGGTGAACATTCTGTTGTTTACGGCTATGATGCTTTAGCGATGCCTATCAAAGCTTTGCATATTAAAACTACTGTCGAAAACAATTCTAAAATGTGGATGGATACCGCACGCTACCATGGCTCTTTTTATGATGCTCCGAGTGAATATGATGGTCTGAAGTATGTTGTCAAAGCTATGCAAAAAAAGGCAAACAACGATGAGCCATTAAAGATCACATATACTGGAGAAATCCCTATGGAACGAGGATTTGGCTCCAGCGCTACAGTTGCTCTAGGTACTACAAAGGCTTTAAACGAATTCTTTTCTTTAAATTTATCTGAATCTGAAATTATGGCAGTTACCAATCAGGCAGAAATGATTAATCACGGCAAGGCTTCTGGTCTTGATGCCGCCACAGTTAATTCCAACTACTTAGTATTTTTTAACAAAAAAATGGGACCCAAAGTTTTACAAGTTGAATTAGGTGCTACACTTTTAATTATGGACACTGGAGAATTAGGCAATACTAAGAAGGCTGTTACTCAAGTAAGTCAACTTTTAAGTGAATCAAAAGAGGCAAATGTTAATATGAAACGCTTAGGCGAATTAGCTGATCTGACAAAAAAAGCCTGGATTGATCATGATATCAAAACTGTAGGTAATATTTTTAATGAAGCACAAACGATTTTGCATTCTTTTAATATTTCAACTACCAAAATTGATCAATTACAAAAAATTGCTCTAGATAATGGTGCCCTTGGCTTCAAATTATCTGGTGGTGGCTTAGGCGGAATTACTATTGCTCTATGCGAGAGCCAAGAAATCGCCAAAAACATTGCGGATAAATGTCAAGATCTAATTAGTAACTACTGGGTGGAGAAAATTTAATGTCAAAAATAGTACGTGCTCATACAAATATCGCTTTAATTAAATATTGGGGTAAAGCAAATGCGGAATTAAGACTTCCCTTAATGTCTAGTCTCTCAATGACGCTAGATGCTTTTTATACCGATACTACAATCGAAAAAACAAACGATGATCCTGCTTTTTATTTAAATGGAAAAAAGCAAGATTCTAAACAAAGCCAACGAGTTTTTTCATATTTGGCCAAACTTCAAAATAAATTTGGTTTTCATGACAACTTAATCGTTAAATCTGTTAATCATGTTCCAACCTCTGCTGGACTCGCCTCTTCTAGTTCAGCCTTCGCCGCATTGGCAGCTGCTTTTTGCCAATGCTATAATATCCAAGTTGACAAAAAAGAGTTGTCACGTTTAGCACGAATCGGTTCTGGTTCCGCATGTCGCTCTATTTTTGGTGGGTTCTCGGTTTGGCAAAAGGGAGATTCCGACGAAAGTTCTTATGCATATGCTTTAGATGAACATCCTCAAATGGATCTACACCTTTTGGCTGTAGAATTAAACACTAAGCAAAAGAAGATTTCTTCTACTAGCGGCATGAAAGAAGCACAATCTTCTCCTTTCTTTAAGCCTTGGCTTGAACGCAATGAAAGTGAACTAAAGCAAATGATTACGGCCATTAAAAATAATGACTTTACCGCATTAGGTGAACTAGCAGAATTAAATGCTAATGAAATGCATGCCATCAATTTAACCGCTCAACCTGAATTTACGTACTTTGAACCAGATACAATTCGCGCCATTAAATTAGCTGAAGATCTTCGCAAGGAAGGAATTGAATGCTACTATACTATAGATGCTGGTCCAAACATTAAAGTTCTTTGCCGGTTAAGAAATAGCAAAGAAATTGTTGAACGCTTTAAGTCAGTATTTAATAATGTTAATATAGTGATTGCAAATTTTGGTCCTGGTATTACCTACTTGGATTAATCGTTGTAATAGAAAGTTAATTAGATTCGAGGATTTAATTCTTTTGATAACAGAAAAAGCACCCGGAAAATTATATATCGCTGGAGAATACGCCGTTTTAGAACAAAACTGTCCTGCTGTTTTAGTTGCCGTAAATCAATTTGTACGTGTTTCAATTACTAAAAGCAAGACTTCTACGGGCTTAATCCACTCTAAACAATATTCACAAGATTCTATTCACTGGATCCGTCAAGGTTCTAAGATGGTAATCGATAATCGTGATAACCCATTTGAATACATTTTATCTGCAATTTCTTACACAGAACAATATTGTATTGAACAAAACATTAAGATGAAAGTCTACGATCTGCATGTTAATTCAGATCTAGATTCTGCTGATGGTAAAAAGTATGGTTTAGGTTCAAGTGCCGCTGTCACTGTAGCTACGGTTAAAGCTATTTTACACTTCTATGGTGTCAAAATGAGCAATGAACTAGTATATAAATTATCTGCCATTTCCCATTATTCTGTCCAAGGTAATGGTTCTGCTGGTGACATTGCAGCTAGTGTTTATGGTGGTTGGCTAGCCTACCAAACTTTCGATAAAAAATGGCTACAATATGAATTAGCTAATAAAACCTTATCAGAAGTCATAAATGAAGCTTGGCCAGGACTTAAGATTGAGTTGCTAACCCCACCTCACGATATGAAATTAATGATTGGTTGGAGTCAAAAGCCAGCATCAACTTCTCGTTTAGTTGATGAAACCAACGCTAATAAGGCAGCTTTAAATATGGAATACAAAAACTTCTTAGCTGCTTCTAGAGAATGCGTATTAAAGATGATTGCCGGCTTTGAGGCAAATGATATTCCATTAATAAAGAAGCAAATTCGTGCTAATCGTCATTTATTACAACATTTTGCTAAAATTAACCAAATTGCCATTGAAATTCCACGTTTGACTCAATTAATCAAAATTGCTGAAGACTTTGGTGGTGCCGCTAAAACTTCTGGTGCTGGTAATGGTGACTGCGGTATTGTAATTACTGGTGCTGACACTGATGTTGATGCATTAGAGAGTGAATGGCGCCGCAATGGGATTTTACCTTTGAACTTTAGAGTTCACCAAATTAGCCTTGCTCACTAATTGGAGAATCAATATGTCAATTAGATCTGAAAGAAAAGAAGAACATCTGAAATTAGCTCAGATGTTTTTTAATGAAGAAAAATATAATAGTTTTGATCAAATGCATCTGTTACGCCCTGCTCTACCAGAAAGTAAGGTTGATCAATCTGTTTTGGCAACAGAAATGTTTAATAAAAGCGTTTCTGCTCCTTTTTTTATCAATGCAATGACAGGTGGATCAAAGCAATCCTTAATAATTAATCAGGCTCTGGGAAAGATCGCACATCAAGAAAAGATTGCTCTAGCTCTTGGTTCTGCTAGCATTTTAGCTAAGGAAAAGGATCAATTAGAAAGTTTTTATGTTGCTCGCAATGAAGATCCAAATGGCGTTTTAATTGTCAATGTTAATCCAGAAACTCCCATTAGTGCGATTAAACAAACAATAAATGAATTGCAAGCTGATGCATTACAGATTCACCTTAATACAGTCCAAGAAATTGCAATGCCAGAAGGTGATCGTGACTTTATTTGGCTCAATAAAATCAAGAATATCCTCGATCAAATTTCCATCCCCGTGATTATTAAGGAAGTAGGATTTGGTCTTGATCAAAACAGCATTCACCTGCTTAAAGAAAATGGCATTAAGTACTTTGACATTGCAGGTGCTGGGGGAACAAATTTCGCTCAAATTGAAAATGCACGTAATTCACGGGATGTTTCTTATCTAGAAGACATCGGATTACCTACTGTTGTTTCAGCCTTAATGGCACAAAAAGAAAACGTTAATTTTATTGTTTCAGGTGGTGTATGTAACCCGCTAGATATTTTAAAAGGGCTAGCTTTAGGTGGACAATTTGTTGGTATTTCTAATGTATTCTTGCAAGAATTCAACAAGAATGGTTTTGAGGGACTTCAAACCTTAATCAGCGATTGGAAAGATGAATTAGCTGCTTTAATTGCGATTTATGGTAAAAACGATTTGACATCCCTACCCCAAATAAAAAAATACTATGATCTACAACTAAAGAACCAAATAGATCAATTAATTTAATATCAAAAAAGCACTAGACAATCTAGTGCTTTTATTTTACATAATTTTTATTATTTTGGCCTCTATATCTTTCTTACTTTTATTTTTATTGTAGAAAGAAAAAGGATTAAGCATTCCTGATCCCCGGATCTAACGCTTAATCCTTTTAATATTTATTTAGTTCTTTTTCTTACGGTCCAAGCCGAAGATTGAGAAACAGTCGAAAAATTTCTTTTATAGCCGCAACTGCCGCGATTATTTTCTAAGTCCTTTAGGATAGAAATTTTTCAAAATTCCATTACCAGTAATTTTGCCAAAACTAAAAATCATTTGACTATAACTAACCAGCACAAAACCACGCAAATCACTTTGGACCTTAATCGTTTCTCCATGTAAGTACTTTTGGTAATCATCCAAGGTTGCCAAATCAACTACACATGTCTGCTCCAATTGACCTAATACTTCTGCAAGTTGATGACCCGGTTCGAATCTCTTTTTCTTTAGAATTCCTAATTCGACACCATTATTAACAATGTGCAGCTTAGTCCTTTCAGGTAAAACAATCGCAGGAATAAAGACATGATCATTTCTAACCATTGTTTTTTTAGACCAATCACTCAAACTAGTAGGCAAATTAAATTGATTAATCACCTCTGCAACTAGTTCTTGCTCGTTCTTAGTCAAACGCAATGGATTCTTTTTTTGCTTTTTCTTTTTACTCTTTTTGGTTACAACTTCTACATTGCCACCATTTTTCTGCAATACAGCAGCAAACTGACCTTCACCGACTCCATCTTGTGGCCAAAATCTAAGCGTTTTGGTTAATTCTGGATTATTATCACTCCACTCAGGATGACCTAGACTTATTCTTTCATCTTTGATTCCAGTATCTAAAATACTAAAATCGTGTTCATTAACTAACCAGCTAACAATTTGTTCATCTTCTTCTGGAGCAAACGTACAAGTCGAATAGATCAAGCGTCCATTTGGCTTGAGCATCTTAACTGCTTCGTTCAAGATATCTTTTTGTCTTCTTTGACATGTCAAAACATAATCTTGAGACCAATAATCAATTGCTTCAGGATTCTTTCTAAACATCCCTTCCCCACTACATGGAGCATCAACTAAAATTACGTCAAAAAATCCTGGAAAAACTGGTGATAATGCTTCTGGACTTTCATTAGTAATCAGTGCATTGCTTATTCCCCAACGCTCAATATTTTCTCTCAAGGCTTTAGCTCTAGTACCTGAGATTTCATTAGCAACTAACAGTCCTTCGTTTTCTAGCTGCTCTCCTAATTCAGTTGTTTTCCCACCAGGAGCAGCACAAAGATCTAATACCCTGTCTCCAGGCTTAACACCGCTCAACGCAGCAGGAAACATCGCAGCAGGATCTTGCGAATAAACGTATCCACTTACCCATTCAGGATCTTCACCGCTTATTTCGCCATAATATGCATCCCTAAGATCAGGAATTGGTTTATTTAAGTCATAAGATAATTTGATCGGATTCTTTAACGTATTAATTCTAAAAGCTTTTTTGCTTTCTTCATTCATTGCCGTAAAAAGTGCTGTCGCTTCTTTATCGCCTAATAATTTTTCGTATTTTTCTTTAAATTCAACGGGTAGCTTTAACAACTTTTTTATCCTTTCTTATTAAGTGATATAACGTGATACAAAATGCCACTACATTCATTAGCCATGCCATAAGTAAAACTATGCTCAACACACTAGCCACTGAATAAAATGCATGCCATCTTAAAAAGATATATGCTAAAAGTCCACAAACGCCTTCTACCATTAAAGTACGAGCACTACGATTAATTACCCAATTGCGGAATAAATCGCCATGAAGGTGGGTTAATTTAGCTTGTCGCATCATTAAAATTGCAAGTACTATATTAGTTACCACACCTAGTATCATGTAAGTTACTAACATTAAAATATTAGGCAATACTGACAAGCGGTCACGGTGATGTTCCTGTACAAATGGAGGAATATGAAGCTTAGCGTGATAATGTTTAGCTATCTTACTAATTACATACGGAGTACTATCAATCACTATCCTATAATTTCTTAACTGATCTCGTGCTGTAGGCTGATTTACTCCTGTGCTCAGATAATATTTATCCATTTCAACTTGAGGATAATTTTTAAACGTGCCAATTACAGAATAATAATTTCGTCCTAAAACAACATATTTATTATTTTGTGCTTCTAAAACATTGATCTTAGCGGTAGGACCTAATACAGCAAATGAGACTTTCCCTTCAAAATCATCTGGAGAAAAATAGCGTCCTGTTTCTGTCGGCAAACTTTTTACCACATGATTACTCCAGACTAAGACTTGCTTTTTTTCATAATTACTATCGAAGTGTAATTGAATCTGATGATTTTTATAGTTCTTATTTAGGTAACGTAAAAAAGAACTAATGCTTTCATCGCTATCTGTTCTAAAATAGCGTGTATTGTTAGTCAGCCCATGGGCTTCTAATACTTCATCTGCATAATCAGATTGAATATTAGAAATCATGGTGCCTATTCCCAAAAACATAATTAACGGTACTAAAAGTAAAAAAATTCTTTTAAAATTCATTATCTATCTCAAATATCCGTTCATCAATAAAATCAAAACTTTGAAATGAACTATTAATTTCATTCAAAGCTGCTGTACGTTTAAACCAATTACGTTGCCAGAATTCTGGCGAATTAGTTGCCCCATCTTCTTCACCAATGAAGATAAAATGCTTTGCATTACTATATTTTTGCCATGCATCAATTGCCGCAAGATCACTTTGACCGAAATTGGGTGACCAAGAGCAAAGAATCAAATCCACATCGGAATACTTTTTTATTGCTTGCGCTGCTTCTAAATTAATAACTGGATGAAATGGCTTCGCACCTGTTGATGAAGTCTTAGCCCATTCTAAGGAATCCGTACTTATTGTTTGAATTCCAACATTTGCTAGTGTACTTGACCAATAAGCATTGCCAGCCATAATTTCCAAAGCAGTATCAATCTGCATCTTATCTTTTATCAAAGCTGCCGTTTTCAAATTGGCTATTGACCAAATGCCATATTTCAAAGATAAGTATTGCCGAAAATTATTAAATAAGTTATTAATATCGGTTAATTTTCTTTTTTGATTATTTCCGATTTCTTTTAAAACATCTTCAAATTGATCTGGTAATAATCCCAATTTATCTGGTGCGGCTTTTAACGGCTTACCATTACCAACGTAATGATCAATTTGTTTTATTTCTTCTACTTGACCATGTATCAGAGGATGATTAATTTCATCATCTAACATGGTTAATTTGTGCAAATAATTCGTCATATCTTCCTACCTTACCTAATGATTTTACCATTCAAAGTCATAGAAATCAGTTATAATAAAAATAGCAAATAAAAGGAGATTGTTTATGGGAGAAAAAACTAAGAAGAAAAATGAAGACGAAGAAAGCATAGGTCATTTTGTTCTCGATATAATCATTATGTTTGCGATTTTGATGGGGATTTACTATTTTGTATTTAGCTTTTTCCTTTCAAATGAAACAGTTTCTGGCCCCTCAATGCAGCCAACATTTGAAAATGGTGATCGTTTAATTGCCGTTCGTCATTTTACGCCTAAGCGCAATGATATTGTGATTTTAAAAGCTCCTGATCAAAAAGGCGCTTTATATATCAAGCGTGTAATTGGCACACCTGGCGATATGGTTACTTCAAAAAATGATAAGCTTTACATTAACGGTAAGCAAATCGCTGAACCATATTTGAATAACAAGTATGAAAAGCAAGCTCATCGTTTAGGAGAACTATATACTAACAATTTTACATTAAAAGAAAAAGTACCTAAGAATCACTACTTCGTCATGGGTGATCATAGAGATGTTTCTAAAGATTCTCGTTACTTTGGCTTTGTTAAACGGAGTGCACTTATTGGGAAAGTTGTCTTCCGCTACTGGCCATTTACTCAGTGGAAAACATTTTAATTATTTAAAAGTTTTATTTTGTATATAATTTGATTAAAATTAAAGTGTAAGGAGAGATTATTATGAATGAGCAACAAGAAGAATTATCGAACGCAATTATTGATTTTCAAGTTAAACACCATGTTAATGATACTGATTTAGCTTTTGCTAGTCACCTATCTGTTGAAAAGGTGCATGCAATGAAAACTGGTGATGGGGAATTCACCAACGAAGAAATTAATCAACTTTATGACTATATGTCTGCTAATGCTTAATTAGTAATCATAAAAAAGGCTTCACTCTTAATTTGAGTGAAGCCTTTTTTATCCGTGTTTTTCATGCCAAGCCTTAATTTGAGCTAGCCTCTTCTTAAATCGAATCTCATTTCCCTGATCACTAGGATGATAGAATACCTCGTCTTCTATCTCTGGCGGCATAGTTTTCATATTGGTCAATTTATCCGGACTGTCTTGAGCATATTGATAATCTTCACCATAATGCAAATCCTTCATCAACTTAGTTGGTGCATTCCTAATCTGCAATGGAACTGGGAGATTCCCTGTCTTCTTAATTAATTTCTTTGCCTTTTTTTGTGCTACATAAACTGAATTAGATTTTGGTGTAGAGGCCAAGTAAATCACACATTCTGTTAAATGAACTCCACATTCTGGCAAACCGATGTATTTACATGCTTGAAAAGTATTAATTGCGACATTTAAACTATTGGTATCTGCTAAACCCACATCTTCACTAGCAAAACGAACTAGTCTTCTAGCAATATATAAAGGATCCTCTCCGCCCTCAATCATACGGTTAATCCAGTAAACAGCTGCATCAACATCACTGTTACGCATTGATTTATGCAAAGCTGAAATTAAATTATAGTGCTCTTCACCATGTTTGTCATAACGTAAAGATTTAGTATCAATTAACTGACTTAAAATATCATCATCAACTACAACGGTCTTACCAGATTTTTTACCATTCAAAACGGCAATTTCAAGAGTATTTAGACTGCTACGTGCATCCCCATTACCAAAGATTGCAATCTTACGTAAAGCCTCATCTGAGATTTTTATATTAAATTCAGGAAAAGCATTTGGATTCTTTAACGCTTGTTTTAAAAGTTGAATGATATTATCGGTAGTCAAAGAGTGCAACACGAATACCTTCGCTCTACTTAAAAGCGCCGAATTTACTTCAAAAGAAGGATTTTCAGTTGTAGCACCAATCAATGTGATACTCCCCTGCTCCACAAACGGCAAAAAAGCATCCTGTTGAGCTTTATTAAAACGGTGAATTTCATCAATAAAGACAATTGTCCTCTCACCAAATTGGCGATTTTGCTCTGCCTCTTCCATAATTTTCCGAATATCTTTGATTGAAGAAGTAACCGCACTAAAGGTGATAAAATGCGCCTTCGTGCGTTTAGCGATGATTTCAGCAAGAGTTGTCTTGCCTGTGCCAGGTGGTCCACATAGAATTAATGAGGGCACCTCATCCTTCTCAATTAATTCACGCAAGATCTTATCTGGACCGATTAAATCATCTTGACCAACGAAATCTGCTAAGGATTGTGGACGCACGCGGTCTGCCAATGGCGTATTTTTATTTTGATTTGCTAAAGAAAATAATGATTCTTCTTTCATAACTTTACCTCAAAATCATTATAACAAGAAAAACAGCCATCTTAATGATGACTGCTTTTTTAATAATTTGCGATTTTAGGTTCCACAAAGCTATGAACAAACCAGAGATCAATACTGTCAAATATAAGATTAACAATAAATAAAATCAATGTGTCCAACCACATTGGATCATACTGCCAAATTATATTAGCGTGAGGCGACATGCGCTTAATATCGATCAAAGTTTCTAAATGAGAGAAAATAATTAAACCTGAATACACAGCAACAACTACTAAGATTGCGATTACTAGTAATCTAATCCACAACGTGCTTTTAAATGGAAGAAAATCTGTGATCATCCTTGAAGCAAAGTTAGCAAAACTAACAAAAAGATAAATAAGTAAAATGATCATAATGATAAAGAGCCAATGTAATAAAACATCTCTCATTAAATCATAGTGTGCTGGCCAAAGCTGAAAATCTCGATAGACTTGAATAAAACTGTTTAATCCGTAACCTGGCAGCAACAAGATCCCATTAATAATTTGTTGCAAGAAAAAGAACAAAGCACAGGCAACCATGCTTGTAGACACATTGGCTAGATAAGTCTTTCTTTCATCAGCAGCTACTAAATGCCAGCTCTGACTCAAGTTAATCTTTTCATTTTGCCAGCAGGTCGCTGCACAAAAGGCAATGTCAAAATAGATGGTCAGCCACATGTAAGTATCTTCCCAGTATCCTGTTAAACCTGAATTAACTGAAAAGTTACTGGGCATGGTTATTCTCAATACGGTCATAAAAATGACTGTAAAAATGTTAACTACAAACAGCAAATAAATATAACGCTGTTTTTGTGACCACATCTGTTTAAATAAATTCCAAAAACTAGTCAAGTTTCTCACTTTCCTATCTTATCTTGGGTTCAACGAATTTTTGTACTAAGTAAGAGTTAACTATCCCTAAAATTAGTGAACCAACAAAGTATTCAATAGTAATCATTGGGAATGTATCACCACTGTATGCTCGATTTTTCATCATATGATTGATATACATCGTAGTTATTTGATCATTAATTCTAAAGGCAATGGTGACACCTACGATTACCAAGATTGCCATAACAAAAATCTTGATCACAGTTGAGTTCTTACCAAGTAATTGATCTGTAATAGTTCTGGTCAAAAAATTGGCAAAACTAACAAAACAAAAGATGATTAAAACCAATCCAATTAGCCAAAAGATCAATTCAAAAAAGCCTGCATAATCAGACCATGAATTGAAGCCGGAGGTTTGATTGAAAATTTTGACTATATTATAGCCATAGCTAAGGCAATCAATTACAAAGACAATGATCCCCAGCACAACTTGAATGACAAAGATATATGCGCATTCAACCAAACTGGTAAAAATATTGATCCACCAAAGCTTAATACTTGATACTGGTATCAACTGCCAAGTCTGACTCAAATTAATCTTTTCATTTTGCCAGCAAAGTAAGCCAAGAAAAACAACATCACCAATAGCAGTAGTCATTATTCCTAAGGCCAAAATAACATCCCAAAACCTAGGATGTGAACCTTGACCAAACACCAAATAGCCTTTAGCAAAATTGTTGCTAGTGATCAGATCCATTAAAAAAATAAAAATCACTGCAAAGGTTTGTACCAATAATACTAGATGAGCATAGCGTCGTTTCTGGACAAACATTTGCCTAAATAAGGCTGAAAAACTAGTCATAAGTACCTCCTTAATTTTGCTTTGCTTCGACAAATTTGTTCAAGAGCAAAATATCAATCAAGGTTACTACCACATCAAAGAGTAAAAATGCTACTAATGTACCACTCATTTGCAAATCATTATTACCATCAGCTAAGAATGGAATAAAATTACTAATTGCACCAAAAACAACTGTAGTTGCTTTACTTAATAACCAAATAATCGCAATAATAATTACTACTCTAACGATAAACATAATAAATTTGCTAGAACCGTTAGGCAAAAAGTCCATAATACTGCGGCTGCTTAAGTTAATAAGGCTAACAATGGCATACCAAGCATAACCGAGTAATATTACTAAAACTAAAGCTCCAAGCAGACTCCACCAGTCTTGTACAGCTAAGCGGTGACTTTCCTCAAAGAAACCAGACAAATTCTTTCTAACTTCATTCACCGTTAAGACAGGTAAACAAGTAACTGCTACGGTAATTCCTTCCAAGATGATTAACCACAGATAAGAAATAAAAGCAGTCCCAAAATTACTTAGCAAAAATTCAGTATCATTAATAGGAATCAGTCGCCAAGTTTGACTACGGTTAATCTTTTCATTCTTAACGGATGAAATAATCCAGTAGACAAAGTTTGCAAAAAATGATGTGATAAACATCATGACACCAAAGATCAATAAGTAAGCAATCAAATGGTTAGTTACCTCACGATGACCATTAATCATCATGACATTGGGTTCGCCTCTCATGGAAAAAATCATCCAAAGCGAAAAGCACAAACTTGAAAATGCTTGAATCAAATAAATTAGATAAACTGCCCTACTTTTTTCTTGAAACATCCTGTTGAACAAAGTATTGAAACTAGTCATTATTCATCATCCTCATCTGCATAAAAACTTTCATAGTATTGTTCAATGCTCTTATGATTTTGACGGATATCATCAGCTGATTTATGTTCTAGAACTGTATGATCTTTTACAACAACTACTTCATCAAGCAATGATGAAATTTCGTTGACAAAGTGATCTGAAATTAAAATTGTGGCCTTTTCTTCTTTCCAAAGAATAATAGAGTTGATGATCTTCTTACGTGCCATCGCATCAATTCCACCAAAAGGTTCATCAAGTAAGTACAAATCAGCTTTGCGTGCAAAGGTCAATGCAATAATCAACTTTTCTCTCATACCACGTGATAATTGACTGAGTTTCATTTCTGGATCAAGCTTCATGAACTTACGTAATTCAGTAAATTCATTTTCATCAAAATCTTGAAAAATGATGGCATAAAACTTAACCACGTCCTTAATCTTAGTGGAGTCACTGAAACCAGTTAAGCCATCAGTAAAGGACAATTTAGCCTTTCTCTCGGCTTCTTTAGTTGAACCTTCAAGATTGACTTCACCGCGATAATTCTTTGCGACGCCGGCAATAATTCGCATCAGAGTCGTCTTACCAGCACCATTTTCACCTAATAAAGCAACGATTTTACCTGAAGATAGATTTAAATTTACATCTTTTAAAATCATCTTCTGATTCTTTTTATAAGATAAATCTTTGACCTGTAATAAATCTGACATTTTACTCCTCACTTTCCTTTAAATACTTTTCCAAAACTGTCACTAAACTATCTCTTTCAACACCTAACTTAGCCATATTCTGAACAAACTCATCTAATTGATTATCAATCAATGTTTGCTTAGTTTTGGCTAATAATTCTATATCTTCAGTAACAAAATTACCTTCGCCTCTCTTAGTGTAAAGAATGCCCTGATCGTTCATCTGTTGCAAAGCACGTTGAACTGTATTAACGTTAACTGTCAATTCAAGTGCTAACTTTCTTACAGATGGGATTTTCTCTCCTGCTTTCATCTTTCCCAAAGCAATTTGACGATATAAATATTGTTCAATTTGAAGATAAATGGGAATATTATCTTTAAATTCCATTTACTCACCTTCTGTTTTTAGCTGTATTACATATCTATTACACTAATAATATAACTATCTTTTTGCCTTTATGCAAGTATTAAATTTGTTTCACAATTTAGAAAAATAATAAAAAAAGCTTACAC
>NZ_PCYT01000089.1:0-4074 GCF_002553735.1 Lactobacillus sp. UMNPBX17 | reverse complement strand
TAAAGAAATAAATTTAAGGAATCATTCATCCTTACACAAACTATTTTACAGTCTCTACTTGTCTTTTTCTCAATCTGATACGATAATTAATGTAATACATTCTATTTTTAATAAAGACTGAAAGGAAATTCTATGAAAACTGGTACTAAAATTATTACTTTAGACAACGGTTATCACTTATGGACCAACACTCAAGGCGAAGGTGATATTCATTTATTAGCTCTTCACGGCGGTCCTGGCGGCAACCACGAATACTGGGAAGACACTGCTGAACAATTGAAGAAGCAAGGTCTTAACGTTCAAGTTACCATGTACGATCAATTGGGTTCTCTTTATTCAGATCAACCTGATTACTCTGATCCTGAAATTGCTAAAAAATATTTGACTTACGAATACTTCTTAGACGAAGTTGATGAAGTGCGTGAAAAGCTTGGCCTCGATAACTTTTATTTAATTGGTCAAAGCTGGGGTGGACTTCTTGTTCAAGAATACGCAGTTAAATATGGTCAACATTTAAAGGGTGCCATCATTTCATCCATGGTTGACGAAATTGATGAATACGTTGCTTCAGTTAATAGAAGAAGACAAGAAGTTCTTCCACAGACTGAAATCGACTTTATGCATGAATGCGAAAAGAACAATGACTACGACAACCAACGTTACCAAGATGATGTCCAAATCTTGAACATTAACTTCGTTGACCGTAAGCAACCTTCTAAGCTTTACCACTTGAAGGATATCGGCGGTAGTGCTGTTTACCACGCATTCCAAGGTGATAACGAATTTGTCATCACTGGTAAGTTGAAGGACTGGCACTTCAGAGATCAATTGAAGAACATCAAGGTTCCTACTTTGCTTACCTTTGGTGAAAATGAAACTATGCCAATTTCTACTGCTAAGATTATGCAAAAGGAAATTCCTAACTCACGCTTGGTTACTACTCCAGATGGTGGTCACCACCACATGGTTGATAACCCAGACGTATACTACAAGCACTTAGCTGACTTCATTCGTGAAGTTGAAAACGGCACTTTTAAAGGTGAATAAAGATTGAAAAGAAGTCCAATTTGGGCTTCTTTTTTCTCCCTAATATGCTAGAATTAGAACAATTTAACATATTTAAGGGGATGACAATATGAGGAAACTGATTGATTTACACCTTCACCTAGATGGTTCCGTACCATTCACCACTATCAAAGAGTTAATGACCATCCATGGCCTGCCTACTATTGATGATCAAATTCTGCGGCAAAAACTATCGGTGGGTCCTGACTGCCGTGATTTAAATGAATTTCTGGAGAAATTTGCTTTTCCCGTTCATTTAATGCAAACGGCAGCTGATCTGCAACTGATTGTATTTAGTTTGCTAAAAAAAATAAAGAAACAGGGACTGGTTTACGTCGAGATTCGTTTTGCGCCCCAGCTTCATACTGAGCAAGGTCTGACTCAAGAGGAAGTAGTGCGCGCAGCGATTAGCGGCTTAAACCAGTTTTTTAATTGGCAAAAAATGCATTCCTCTAGTCAGCCTGAGCTACATGCTAATCTGCTGCTGTGCCTGATGCGACTACCTCATAATTATGACCAGAACCTAGAAACGATCACTGTAGCTAAGCATTTTCTGGACCGTGGCGTCAGTGGCTTAGATCTAGCTGGAGCCGAAACGCCCGCCTTTGCCATCAGCAATCATACTTCTTTGTTTAATCTTGCTAGTCAAAACAGCATTCCTTTCACCATTCATGCAGGCGAAGCGATGGGCCCAGAGTCGATTTACCAAACGTTAGATTTAGGAGCCAGGCGCATCGGCCACGGCATCCGCTGCATTGAAGATACGCAGCTAGTAGCAGAGCTCATCCAAAACAAGATCACGTTAGAATGTTGCGCTACCTCAAATTTGAATACTAAAGTATTTGATCAAATTGACCACTACCCTGTTAAAAAGTTGCTCAATCAGGGCGTTAACGTCACGCTCAATTCTGATGACATGACCGTTTCTAACATCGACTTGCCCCATGAATACCAACTGTTAGAAGAAAAGACGGGGTTAACTCGAGCCGACGAAAAACAACTCTATTTAAACGCGGTTACTGCCGCCTTTTGCTCAAATGCGGAGAAAAAGCGATTATTTTCTTTAATCTAAATGTGCTAAAATCAAACTAATTTTTAAATTAACTATGATGGAGAAAAATTATGAAAGCAGTAGTTCCAACAGGAAAAATTTATTTAGGTTCACCATTTTACAGCGATGCTCAAAGAGAAAGAGCAGCCAAGGCAAAAGAGTTGTTAGCAAAGAATCCAAGCATCGCGCATGTCTTCTTCCCCTTTGATGATGGTTTCACCGATCCGGACGAAAAGAATCCTGAAATCGGCGGTATCAGAAGCATGGTTTGGCGGGATGCGACTTACCAAAATGATTTAACTGGTATTTCAAATGCCACTTGCGGCGTATTTTTATATGATATGGATCAATTGGATGATGGTTCTGCCTTTGAGATTGGCTTCATGCGTGCCATGCACAAGCCGGTAATCTTGGTGCCATTTACTGAGCATCCTGAAAAAGAGAAGAAAATGAATCTGATGATCGCTCAAGGCGTAACCACGATCATCGATGGCAATACTGAATTTGAAAAACTTGCTGAATATAACTTCAACGAATGTCCTTCTAATCCAGTTCGCGGCTACGGCATTATCTAATATCAATAAGCAATCCCTTAATTTCATTAAGAAATACATAAGTCAGTGACAATATGTCATTTTTATCTATACTTATTTCTCGTAAGCGTGTATAATTAATATCATGATATAGAAAATGATATTGATGTAAATGTGTCAGGAGAAATGTGTATGAATAAATTAACTAAACTCACCGCTGGTGCTGCCTTAATTGGCGCTTTAGCTGTTGGTACTGTTGCATGTAGCAACAATGATCACAGTGAATCAACCCAATCTTCTAAGGTTGAAAAGTCAAAGAAGAATACTAATAAGGCAGTTAAGCAAAACGAAACCAAGCTTAAGAGAACTAAAATTGATCTCAGTCAAAGCGAAGCTTTAAACAAATTCAATGAAAAATACCCTAACAAGAAAATTAAGAGTATTGATTTGAAGCAAGAAAACGGTACCTACGTTTATGAAATCGACGGTTTTGACAAGACTAATGAATATACTGCAACAATTAACGCCGATACTGGCAAGTTGTTACATTCACATTCTGAAAAGCTTGACTTAGACGATCGTCACCAAAAAGCGCTTGATCTTGATAGCGTAATCAGCCGTGATGAAGCAACTAAGATTGCGGAAAAACATGCTGACGGCGTAAGTAAAGAATGGAATCTTGAACTCGATGAAGACGATGGCAAGGCTTACTGGGATGTTGAAGTAAGCGATGGCACTAAGTCAACTGAAGTTAAGATTAATGCCACTAGCAAAGACGTTGTGAGAACTGATCGCGATCATGGCGATGATAATGACTAAAAAAGAGGTCCAAATTGGACCTCTTTTCTATTGCAATTTTTTAAGTAATAACCAGTCAGTTTGTGGATCGCTGCCAACTTGAAAAGTATGCTCGCTTACCTTTTCAAAACCATGATGCTTGTAGAAATGTTGGGCATTAATATTCTTTTCGTAAACGCCAAGCCACATATAGTCATAGTCCTCTTTTCTTGCCGTATCTTCTGCATAATCTAGCAACACATTACCTAATCCTTTATGTTGAAAACTTGGCAATAAGTAAATGCGTTCCACTTCTAAAGCATTTTCTTTTAAATGCTCAGTTTGCGCATCCCCTACATTAATCTTCAAGTAGCCTGCTACTTCATCGCCCACCATCAAGAAAAAGAAGCGACTATTCGGATTTTCTATTTCCTTAATCAACTTGCTGGTTTCATAATCTTCTTTCAAAAAGCGCTTCATATCATCTGGAGCAGTATAGTCATCAAAAGTATCCTTGAAAGTCTCACGTGATACTTCTTGCAACTTCTCCACATCATTAGTTGTTATAGACTTAATTGTGTAATCCATTAATATGAGACTGTAAAATAGTTTGTGTAAGGATGAATGATTCCTTAAATTTATTTCTTT
>NZ_PCYT01000088.1:0-4149 GCF_002553735.1 Lactobacillus sp. UMNPBX17 | reverse complement strand
AGTTGGATTGATCGTCTTTTGGTATCTGAAAGTTAGTTTTTTCCCAGACACTTTTTACGCTCTTTTCAACACTAAATTAAGTGGTGTAACAATCACCGGCACTACTAATGCAGTGAAGATTGCTTCAATCACACCATTTGCACCTAGCGCTGTAATCAAAATCAGAATCAGCGGCGTGCTAGAATTATAGTTGCCTAAATAATGAAGCAGACTAGCTGGATCATGCATAAAGAAAATACTTGTCAGTAAAATTACCATGATCGTGTTGGTCAATGAAGTTACTGCTCCACTCAAAATGTAGCCTAACTTGGCATAATTGGTTTTGCCCATTGCTTTGGAAATTAAGCCTGGGAAAAAGCCTGCTAAAACACTAGGCACAACAGAAATTACTGGATTTTGGAACAGCATCAAGCTGACCATATCTCCAGGTTGCGTATATGCAACGATTAATCTGGTAATTCCCCAAAATAATCCAAATCCTAAACCTGCCTTAGGGCCCATCAAAGTACCATAAATCGCAATTGTCATCGGAATCGTGGTAATTGCAGGCAAGGCCGGAATGATTCGCACATAACCAATATTCGGTACGAAAGTTTGCATGATCAAAATAGCTGCAAAAACTGCAGTAATGGTCATGCGTCTCGTTTCTTCTCGTCTCATTTTTATCCCCAATTCATTAAAAAGATACTACTAATTAAACCATAGTCAGAATTTTTTCTCAGCAAAAAAGGCCTGTTTCACATGAAACAAGTCTTTTATTTTTTACTTAAATTACCGCTAAAGGAGTTTTCTCCGTTGGAATTGGAAAATCACTATTAATTAACCTTAACTCGTCATCAGTTAACTTTATTTCTTGAGCAGCAATATTTTCCTTCATGTGTTTAATACTGCTGCTTTTTGGAATGGCCAACACATTGCCATTGCGCAAAGTCCAAGCAAGCATAATTTGATGCGGTGTTACACCATGATCGCGAGCCACGATCTTCAAATTCTGCGTAATTCTAATCGTGTCTCCTGCTCCAGAATTAAACGGAGAATAACCAATAAAGCTGACGCCATGCTCTGTTTGCCAGTCTTGCAAATCAAACTCTGTGCCTCGTTCCTTAATATTATAGAGATCTTCGTTAGCAAAACATTTTGTTCCACCAGGCACACTAAATAATTCTTTCATATCAGACGTATCAAAGTTAGAAACGCCCCAGTGACGAATTAATCCTTCTTTTTGCAAAGCTTGCAAACCGCGAATCGTGTCTGATAAACGATGATTACCGCGCCAATGCAATAAATATAAATCTAAATAATCAGTACCTAATCTCTCTAAGCTAGCTTCCAGACTCTTTCTCTCTAGCTCAGGAGTCGCATGATAGGGATAGAATTTTGAAATTAAAAACAATTTATCACGATCGTAATCTTTAATTGCCTCGCCTATCAGCTCTTCACTTTTGCCATCACCATACATTTCTGCTGTATCGATAATGTTCAAGCCATTATCTAAACCATAGCGAATGGCCGCAATTTCATCTTTTTTATTTTTGGGATCTTCACCAATCCCCCAAGTACCTATACCTAAGCCTGTTAACTTTTCAAAATCCATCCGTATTCACTTCCTTTACTCAAATTTTAACATAGTTCTGTGATTTTCATTTTACCAATTGACAAAATGGTCTATTCCATTTTATAATGGACTAGACCAGTAAAGGAGGGTTTTAAAATGAAAATTATTGTTACTGAAAACAAAATTCAAGGTGGAGCAAAAGCATTCGAGATTTTTGAAAATGAAATCAAAAATGGTGCTAAAGTTTTAGGTTTAGCTACCGGTTCTACCCCTGAAACTCTTTATCAAAACTTTACTAACAGTGATCTTAACTGTTCAAACTTAATTAGCATTAACCTTGATGAATATGTTGGCTTAACACCTGATAATCCTCAAAGTTACCACTACTTCATGCGCAAGCACTTATTCGACAAAAAGCCTTTCAAGAAATCTTACGTTCCAGACGGCATGACTAAAGATGTTGCTGCTACTTGCAAAGAATACGATCAAATTATCAAAGATAATCCAATTGACGTGCAACTATTAGGTATCGGCCGTAACGGTCACATTGCCTTTAATGAACCTGGCACTCCATTTGACATTGGTACTCATGAAGTTAAGTTGACTGAAAATACAATCAAAGCTAACTCACGTTTCTTCGACAACGAAGATGAAGTACCTAAGAGTGCAATTTGTATGGGTAATGCCAACATTATGCAAGCCAAAAAAGTAGTATTAATGGCTTTCGGTGAAAAGAAAGCACAAGCAATCAAAGAAATGATTGAAGGACCAGTTACTGAACAAGTGCCTGCATCAATTTTACAAAAACATCCTGATGTAACTATCATCGTTGATAAGGCTGCAGCTCAAGAACTAGACGACAAATACAAGAACTAAATAACAATTTATCCCTAAAAATGAAAAGCTAGGCTTTCTACAATCGTAGAAGACCTAGCTATTTTTGTGAATTATACTTCACTAAATCGCATTTTTGCTCTAAATATTGAAGTATAATTCATTTTTTATAATTTCTCTGCTCTAATTGAATTATGTTTCATTCCTATCCGATTTTTCATTTCTACCCTTGACTTTTTCGTGTGAAACAGAATTAAAAAAGAGCTTGTGTGCCACAATATCTTGTATTAAACTTATTAATTGTCCAATATCTGGTATTTAAGAAAGAATGTGATTCAAGTTATTGTTTTAAGCGGGCCAATTGGAGCCGGGAAATCCAGTTTAACCAGTATTTTAGCAGAGCACTTAGGTACACAAGCATTTTACGAAGGCGTTGATAATAACCCTGTTTTGCCGCTTTATTATAAGGATATGAAGCGTTACACTTTTTTACTTAACACTTATTTGCTTAACCACCGTTTAGCTCAAATCAATCAAGCTATTCAAGATAAGAACAGCGTATCCGATCGTTCTATCTATGAAGATGCGCTTTTCTTCAAGATGAACGCTGACAGCAAGGTCGCAGATCCTACAGAATTTAAGATCTATGATGACTTGCTTGAAAACATGATGGAAGATACGCCAGGCAACCCAAGCAAGAAGCCTGATTTGCTTATCTACATCCATGTCTCACTTGATACCATGCTTAAGCGCATTAAAAAGCGTGGTCGTTCATTTGAACAAATCAGCACAGATCCAGGCTTGAAGGATTACTACGCTAGATTGCTCAGATACTATGAGCCTTGGTATGAACAATATGATGCTTCTCCTAAGATGGCTATTAATGGTGACAAACTTGATTTTGTTTCTAGCATGGATGCCCAAAGAGAAGTATTGAAGGAAATTGATGAGAAGTTGCACGAAATCGGTAACTTATAAGACTGAATAAAAAGAAGGAACGTGATGACAGTTATTGTTTTAAGCGGGCCAATTGGAGCCGGGAAATCCAGTTTAACAGGTATTTTATCCAAATATTTAGGTACTAAGCCATTTTATGAAAGTGTTGACGACAATCCAGTTCTGCCACTCTTTTATGCTGATCCTAAGAAATATGCTTTCTTATTGCAGGTATACTTCTTAAACACGCGTTTTCACAGCATTAAAGATGCTCTTACTGAAGATAATAATGTACTCGATCGTTCTATCTACGAAGATGCGCTCTTCTTCCAAATGAACGCTGACATTGGTCGTGCAACCTCAGAAGAAGTGGATACTTACTATGAACTTCTACACAATATGATGAACGAGCTTAAAAGAATGCCTAAGAAGAATCCAGATTTGCTTGTTCATATTAATGTTTCATATGACACCATGATTAAACGGATTAAAAAGCGTGGTCGTCCATATGAACAATTGAGTTATGACTCAACTCTAGAAGACTACTATAAGCGTCTGCTTCGCTATTACAAGCCTTGGTATGAGAATTACGATTACTCACCAAAGATGGAAATCGATGGTGATAAACTAGATTTCATGGCTAATCCAGCCGACAAGCAAGTAGTCTTGAATCAAATCACAGACAAATTAAAAGAAATGGGAAAGCTTCCTGAAGATTGGAAAAAGCCAACAGATATCCAAATCGAAGCATAATTTCCTAGGAAATAATAAGTGTCTGGGAAAAAACTAATTCCTAAGACATGAAAAAAGAACGATGATTTCCT
>NZ_PCYT01000087.1:0-4348 GCF_002553735.1 Lactobacillus sp. UMNPBX17 | reverse complement strand
GAAATTAAGGTTAGACTAATGGTTTAAAGGCTACCGCAAAAACATTGACACTTACTGGCCAGAGTGAGAAATTGAGTTAATTATAAAAGAAGTATAAAATAAAAGATAATAATTATAAAAACTCTATAAAACGTAAATTTTGATTATAAAAACTCTATAAAAAGGAATCTTATGGAAGAAAAAATGTTAAATCCGTTTATGCCTAGTTTTGGACGTTTTCCTAAAATTATCATTGATCAACAAGAAGCATTAACCGATTATTTGACAGGACTGCAAACACATGATGCTAAATATCAAACGTCTTTGGTGTATGGAACGAGAGGATCGGGAAAAACTGTTTTTCTTTTAAATGTTCAAAGGTCTTTAGAGAAATTAGACAATTGGATATTCATTCGTTTAAACAATGGGCAAGGTAATCTATTATTCCAATTAATGCATGGTCTTCAACGAGCAGCAGGGCTTTCATTAGTTGATTTATTAAAGAATGTTAAAAGCTTAAATATTATGGGCAATGGTATTACCTGGCAAGCATTACAAGAATCTCAGCAAATTGATTATGATGAATATATTTCTATTTTATTGAGTCGCTTAAAAAAGCAAGGCAAATCTATTTTGATTGGCATTGATGAAATTGAAATTAGTGATGATGTGCGAGCCTTTGGATCAGAATATCAAACTTTAATTGGTGATGAATATGATATTTCATTATTAATGACAGGATTACCAAGCAGAATTTCTGAAGTACAGAATGATAATACTCTTACTTTTTTATTGCGTAGCAATCGGATTTACTTATCTCCGTTAGATGAGGAAACAATAACCGCTAGCTATGAGAAGGCATTTACTAAAGGTAAACGTGAAATTGACTTCATGGTATTAGATGAAATGAGTCGTGCGGTAAAAGGCTACGCTTATGCTTTTCAAACTATTGGTTACTATGCCTGGCGTTTTAGTCAAGAGTATTTGCAGCTAGATGAGGGGGTTTTAAAGCAGACAATAGAGGCCACTAAAAAAGATTTATTCAGAAATGCTTATGAAAGAATGTATATGGACATTTCTAAAACCGATCGTGACTTTATTAATGCGATGATTAAAGCTGGAACCAATTGGGTGACAACAAAGCAATTGCAAGATATTTTGCATAAACCGATTAACTATATTTCAGTATATCGCGCACGCTTGCTAGATGATCAGTTGATTACTTCACCTGAAAGAGGAGTAGTTCAACTGGCACTGCCATTTTTTGCAGAGTTTGTGGAAAAATATAATTTAGAACATTTAGCTTAAAGAAAGTGAAGATATAGATATGAGTAAATACGATCAATTATGGCAATATATTAAAAACAACAAAACTGGCGACTTTTAGCTCTCATTTGATGAGGTTTAAAAAGCAGCGGGTCTACCAATCGACCATTCATTTTTACGTTATAAGAAAGAACTGCCTGATTATGGCTTTAAAGTGAAGAAAATTTCACTTAAGAATAAGACAGTTAAATTTCATCAACTATAGAGGCAGAATATGGCTTACGATTTTAAAAAAGAAGAAAAAAATTCTATCGTTCGGGCAAGAAGCCTGAATTGGTTGATGTTCCGCAGATGCAATATCTAGCTGTTCAAGGTCAAGGTGATCCCAATCAAGAGGGCGGAGAATACAAGCAGGATCTACAATTGTTGTATAGTCTAGCCTATACAATTAAAATGAGTAAAAAAGGCTCACATCAGATTAAAGATTATTTCGACTTCGTGGTTCCACCGCTTGAAGGCTTTTGGTGGCAAGATGGCGTTGAAGGTATTGATTATGCTCACAAAGAAAAGTTCAATTTCATTTCCTACATTCGGATGCCTGATTTTGTGACAGATGATGTTTTGACTTGGACTAAAAAAGAAGCTGCAGTTAAGAAGGGGTTGGATTTTTCACCAGTTAAATTACTTACTTTGACTGAAGGAAAATGCGTGCAAATCATGCATCATGGCAGTTATGATGATGAGCCAGCTACAATCGACAAGATGCATCAATTTATTACTGAAAATAATTTGAAATTAGATTTTTCGGATAAGCGGCGTCATCATGAAATTTACTTATCAAATCCTCAGCGCACGAAGGTGGAAAATTTAAAAACGATTATTCGCTTGCCTGTTAAAGAAAAGAAGATGAACAATGACTAAAAAAGTTACGCCACGTTTGGTGATGGCGATTTTATCCGCAGGGATGCTCTCGTTTTTGGGAATCCTTGACGAAACGGCAACGACAGTTACTTTTCCAATCTTGACCAGAGATTTTGCGATTACTACCGATCAAGTTCAATGGGTTAACACCTTGGTGTTGCTAGTGATTGCGACGATTGTACCGATTAGTTCTCAGATTAGATTGCGAATTCCTACTAAAAGTATTTTTATTCTAGGAGTTTCGTTATTCATAGTGGGTTTGCTGATTGATATCGTTACTCCATGGTTTGACCTTTTGTTAGTGGATCGAGTCTTGCAAGGAATCGGTACCGGTATAGGCTTGCCGCTGATGTACAACATTATCTTAGCTGAAGTACCTAAAGAAAAACTCGGCTTCATGATGGGGATCGGGACGATGATTACCGCTTGTGCCGTGGCCTTTGGGCCGCACGCTAAGTTGACTCAAGTGACAGCATTTGGTACCAATTACCTTGGTTCATCTGGTATGGTTGTTGCTATTCTTGTTGGTTGGGTTGTCGGGATGCTTTACGTATTCCTCAATAAAAAGAATATCGTAATTAAATTGCCTGACAGTGTTCCACCTAATGTTTCAGCTTCACTTTAGCCATCATTAATTGCCGGAATTATTTTGGTATTAATGACTTTAATTAGAGGAGCATTTAGTTATACTGCATTTGGTAACATCTTTGATTGTGTTACTAAATTGGTTCAAACACCACTTCAGACATTTACTGCTTCTCCAATTAGTATTATTGCTATTTACACCTTGGCTAATGTTTTATGGTTCTTTGGTATTCACCCTAACATGGTTTATGGTATTGTAATGCCAATTATCATTGCTAACGGTATTGTTAACCAGAATGCATTTAAGGCTGGTCAACCAATGCCATACGTCACCATGGCAATGCTTTCTGTCATTTTAAACAGTGCTTTTGGTGGTAGGGTGCTACAATCGGTTTAATTATTTCTATGTTTAGAGCAAAATCTGATCGCTACAAACAAATGTTAAAATTGGCCGGAGTACCAGCATTGTTCAATATTAATGAACCATTGGTATTCGGGATGCCAATTATGTTAAACCCTGTTTTCTTCTTACCAATGCTGTTTGAACCTATCATTAATGGTTTGGTAAGTTGGGGATTGATTGATTTGTTCCATGCTACTGTTAACCCATTTATTCAATTACCATGGACTATGCCTGGTGTTGTTCAAGCATTCTTCTCAGGTGGTATTCCATTCTTTATCATCGCTATGGTTGTAGTAGTCTTAAGTACTTTGATTTGGTTCCCATTCTTCAAGATTGCCGATAATAAGGCTGTTGCCGAAGAACAAAAGAATGCTAAGAAAGCTTAATTACCGTAAATTTTAAATAAAATTATAAAAACCAAAGATTTAAGTAAAAGAAGTTACTCCACATGAGTAGCTTCTTTTTTATCTTAAAAGAAATTTTATAAGATCTAAAGAGATCTAAAAATAGACAGAAGATCTAAAGAGATCTAAAATAAATTTCAAGAACTAAAAAGATATAAAAGTAGGTGGATTAAAATAATGACTAACATGAATAATCCTTTTGATCCTAACTTTGGTAAGGTACCAAAAATATATTTAGGGCGACAGAAAATAGTAGAAGATATAGTCCAATCACTTGAAAGTGGAACAGGTCCTTATCAAACTTCAATGATTTATGGGATGCGTGGCGTAGGAAAAACTTCTTTGTTAGCTGATATAACCTCCACATTAGAACAGAAGAATAATTGGCTCGTTATCTATTTAGCTATGACTAATGATTTGCTTGCCACCTTAATTCAGAGTATTTATCAGGAAGCTAATAATACAATTAAAAAAGCACTAGATAGGATTGATGGGGTGAAGTTCTCAGCATTTGGTTTTGAACTTGAAGTGCATGTTTCTAATCCTCAGTCTACTTATCAAGTTTTATTAGAAGAAATGTTAAAAGTATTAAAAAAGCATGATCAATCTCTATTGATTGCAATAGATGAAGTTAAAGAAACTCCTGAAATTGTTAATTTGGCTTCTATTTATCAGATAATGGTGCTAAAGGAGTACCCTATTAATATTATGATGACGGGGGTACCTAAAAATGTTGGTTCAGTATAAAAACTTGTGTAAACGGCTGTGAGATTTAGGATGCCTTTCGGGA
>NZ_PCYT01000086.1:0-4494 GCF_002553735.1 Lactobacillus sp. UMNPBX17 | reverse complement strand
GGCGCAAGCTAACGATCCACTAAGCCCTAGACTTCAGTCTAGGGTAGTTGACGTACTTATCACTAGGTGCCATAGTAGAATCATTACTGTAGTCATTTGAATTGATGAAAGTTCTGACGTTATTGTTCTTAACTCCCCCAGTCGTCTCACCAGTAGTCATTAAATAATTACCATTAACAGCAATTACATCAGCCACTTTCACATAACGATTGCGACCCAGCTTGTAATATTCGTGTCCTTTGATCTTGTAATAAGGGATGCGCTTTTTCTTATTATTTTCATAAAAGTAATATTTACCGTTTTTAGTTGATTTAACTTTGCCAGTATAAGCTAAAGTTTGACCACGTTTAATCTTAGTAGATAGTCGTTTCCCTTTTGCACTATACAAATAGTCATTGTTAATGACTGTGATCCAATTTTTGCCAGAAATTTGTTTAACATAGTCAGATGATAATAAGCCACTATTACCTAAATTGTATTGCAGTTCACCAAAATAATAGCTGCCTGGATCAAACGGTTTGTACTTAGGTGTACCATATACTTTAAAACTTTCCCCTTTTTAACCGGGTGTCTCTTGCCGTTAGCAAAATAACTAGCGTAAGTTTGAGTTACCTTGATTTTGCCACTAACAGACTGTCTTGCAGCGTAAACTATATTAGTTTTAGGAAGACTAACTACGCCCGTTACTGGCGCAACAGCTAAAAGCGCTGCAGTAACACTGATTGTAAATTTTCTGTTTAATTTCATTTTGAGCTCCTTTCATAATCAAACAAATATTAACAATTTTGCTAGTTCATCTATTACAATAAGATCAACACACTTTTATGGAGGTATTAGATGAAATACGATTTTACAGAATTGATTGATCGTCATGGCAAAGACGCGATGGCCGTTGATGCAGTAGGAAAATTACCTGGTTTTGCACCATCAAAACCAAAAGAAGGCTTTGATACAATCCCGATGTGGGTGGCCGATATGAACTTCCCTACGGCTAAATCAATTCAAGAAGCAATTATTAAACGTGCCCAGCTTCCCCTCTTTGGTTATTTCCAACCAAGCGACGCCTACTACCAGGCAATCATTGATTGGCACAAACGTATCAGGTTTAACTAAAGAAGATATTGGCTACGAAAACGGCGTACTTGGCGGCGTCGTTTCTGCCTTAAAAGTTTTTGCGGCACCAGGCGACAAAGTTTTACTTCATTCGCCAACCTATATGGGCTTTACTAACGCTGTCCTAAGCAACGGTTATCAAATCGTCCACTCACCTTTAATTAAAGATGAAAATGGTACTTGGCGAATGAACTATGAGGATATGGATAAAAAGATTAAGAAAAATCAAATTCATGTTGCGATTTTCTGTAATCCTCATAATCCAACTGGTCGTGTCTGGACTAAAGAAGAAATCACTAAGGCAATGGAAGTTTACGAGAGAAATAATGTCTGGGTAATTTCTGACGAAATCTGGTCTGACTTAATGATGAATGATCATCATTACACTCCTACCCAATCAGTTAGCGAATGGGCTAAAGAGCACACTGCTGCTTTCTACGCTCCATCTAAGACTTTTAACCTTGCAGGTTTAATTGGCAGTTACAGCGTTATTTACAATAAGCCTATCCGTGAACGAATCCAAAGCGTGGGTAAAAAGACTGTTTACAATAGTATGAATGTCTTTTCAGAACATGCTTTAATTGGTGCTTACAGCGATGAAGGAAATAATTGGCTTAATCAACTTTTACCAGTTCTTTCTCAAAATGTAAATCTAGCTTACGATTATGTAACTAAGCATTTCGATGGAGTTTCAACCTTTAAGACCGAAGGAACTTACATGATGTTCCTCGATTGCACGGATTGGCTTAAAGAACATGATAAAACGCAAACTGAGTTACTTGAACGTGGTTGGGATTACGGCATCGGCTGGCAAGATGGTGGACTATTTCAAGGTCCAACTTCAATTAGATTAAACTTAGCTTCACCAACTTCTCGCATCGAAGATGCATTTAAACGCATGGACAAATATGTTTTTAATGCAGAATGGTAAGAACGACAAAATTAAAAGGCAAAGAATATTCAAATTGATATTCTTTGCCTTTTGTTTTAATTAATGCGTTAAATAATCTGTCCAATTATGTTTTCGATCTCGATTATCCGCCATTACGCCTTCTAAATCATGAGGCTTGTACGGTTCTTCCAGATATGCCACTTCATCAGAGGTTAAATCTAATTGCAATGCTTTTTCCATTGCATCTAGATGATGGGCCTTAGTTGCACCAACAATTGGTGCTGTCACTTTTGTCTTTAGCCAAGCTAGTGATATAGCAGCCATAGGGACATTATGTTTTTTAGCTAATTCTTCAACTCGATCAATAATTGGTCGATCGATTTCAGTAGTCTTACCGTATTTTTCCTTAGCAGAAAAAGTATCTTGTTTTCTTCGTGCAGTCTCAGTACCGAAGGGATGAGCTAATCGTCCACTAGCTAAGGGACTATATGGTGTTAATCCTAAATTGTTTTCATGAGCAAAAGTAAATAATTCTCGTTCATCTTCACGATAGATCAAGTTATAGTGATCTTGAATTGAAACAAATTGTGGATAATCATGTTCTTTCATATATGCATTCATCTGTGCAATTTGCCATGCATATGCATTTGAGATTCCGATGTAACGTGCTTTGCCTTGCTTCACTACTTCGTTTAGCCCTTCAGCAATTTCCTCCATTGGAGTCAGCCAATCCCAAATGTGGTAAATATAAAGATCTACGTAATCCATTTGTAAGTTTTCTAGACTTTGGTCTAGTGAATTGACTACATGTTCTTTACCTGAGATCCCCTTCTTCATTTCTTCAGGTAGTCTTGTTGCAAACTTGGTGGCAACAACAACTTGATCCCTGTCAGCTAGTTTATTTAAAGCTGTACCTAAAATTCTTTCGCTAGCACCCGCTTGATATGCCGGAGCCGTATCAAAGAAATTCACTTCTAAATCCAAAGCATGAGCAATCACTTGATCAGCTTGTTCTTGTCCCACGGTCCATGAACGATCATTTACGCTCTTACCGCTTCCCTTACCAAATCCCATACAGCCAAGTGCAAATTGAGAAACTTTTAAATCTGAATTACCTAATTGATTATATTTCATTTTAAGTCACTTTCCATTAACTAAAACTTAACTTACTTCTATCATAGGGAAAGTGACTATCTATGTGAAATATTAATTGATTATTTTACAGTATAACTTTTTTGCATGTATATTACTCTTAATTGATTTTTAAAAAATATTAGAAGTATTTTCGAAAATAAGACAAAAGAGGTCAAGATCTCAATGATCCTGGCCTCTTCTTTATTTATATTCAATTTTTTAATTAACGATAGTCCTTAAGAAAGTCCATCATCTTATCATAATCTGCATCATGCTTAGCATCATATGCATCTTCAACTTTAACAACCTTGTTGTTTTCAGTAATGATGCGATATTCACGCAAGTCATTCTTTTCGTTAGCAACTACAGTAATTTCACCCTTACCTGGAGTTGAATACAAGGTTGGGTTAAGTACTTCATTTAATTTATCTGATAATTGTTGGTTAAAAGCAATTTGATTCATTTTAATATATCTCTTTTCTTAAAACATTTCCAACAACGTTAGTATAACATTAAGTAGTGTGCTTTACCATAAATAGTAAAGAAATTTACTAAATAAACGTATGCGTTTTACTTAGATTTCAGGTGCGGCCATCAGCCATAACCAATAGCAAGACATCATTATAATGCCTAAAAAAGCAATTAAAGTAATAAATTTTTCAAAAAATCCTCCTACTTTATAACGAAAGATTGAATGATGTCTTCTCTTTTTAACAAATGGAGCCCACCAATCTACTCCCTGCTTACTAAAACTATCTTCAACTAAATGCAAAAAATAGCCTAAAATCAAGCCTAGCCAAATACTGCCCCACCAATTTGGCAACTGCCAAGATCGAAATTCAATGGGAATAAAATGATTCATTAAGAAATACAAACCAATGGAGAAAACTAACCAGCCTAAAAATGAATGAGTCACACCACGATGACGTAGAAACAAACTAAAATTGATTGGAGATTTACGACTAGTCGTGCTGTTATATTCATCAATATCAGGTAAAGACGCACCCACACCAGTAGCCAATAAAATTATTAAATTAGATGCTGGATCTGCGATAAATGTGTTGCTAGCAATTAATCCCAGCTCAACAAGCGCGATGCTGCATAAACGATGCGAGCGCGTCAGCATTTTAGTCACCTCTTCATTAGAACATATATTCATATTGTACCATACAAAAATAAGAGATGACAGCATTCAATCTGTAAGAAAAAACACACTATCATGGTAATACAATGTCATTAAGTTAAGACATTGACAAATTGAAAAGAGTCGAATCGTTGTGATTCGGCTCTTTTTTTGCATAAAATAAAGGCGAAAAGAACCTACCTTTTCGCCCTCTGATTAAATTATTAAACCT
>NZ_PCYT01000085.1:0-4653 GCF_002553735.1 Lactobacillus sp. UMNPBX17 | reverse complement strand
TTGAACGACTACTCCGTCGAGTAATCATCCAACACTAGATTAGTATGTTTTGTTTGCCTTTTCTTCATTATCTTTATATTTTTGTGTAAAGTGCTCTGCTTGAGCAGGTGTCTTAAAGTAAACTCCACCAATAGCACCTGATGCTCCTACCAAACAGGGTACTCCATCAAGTGTAGTTAAATTATAACCCCATGCATCCACTTCTAAACTTTCAGCTAGTACAATCGAAATACTGTCACTTTTATTTTCAACAGCAATAGATTTCCCGTGATATTTCTCACCAAATGCTTTTAATTCTTTTTCACTATTTGGACGCTTATTTAATTTATAAATTGTTTTTCCATTAATTGCATTAGAACTAATTTGGACCTTACTATTTAATTTTTCTGTGAACAACCCAGCAGCATACCATGTTCCTTGTAATGCAGGTGAAATAGAGGTTACTTCTATTTCACCATTATTATCCTTCTTTTTAACAATTCGATTAGAACTAGAAGATTGAGCTGAAGAACTTGATGAACTATTTTGTTTAATATTATTTTGCGCCATCCGCTTTTCAAGGTTCATCTTCTGACTAATTTTCTTAGCCTTTGCTAATCCTCCATGCTTTTTTACATATTGATAAACTTTACTTACATTTACTTTAGCCAATTGACGTGTGTTATCACTTAAAATTACGGCTCCTTGACTAGGATGGTCTTGATTAGTAAAGATAATTGCAGCTTCTTTATTTACAATATACAATGCCTGTTCTTCATCTGGTGTAAGTGTATAATTGTCAAAACTATATTCAGGATAATGATCAACTTCAAGATCACCATTATTCGCTTGTTCATAAACGTTAGTCCAATTTTGATTATCTTCATACTTTAAATGAGCATATACAATTGTTAACCCTGCAGCTTCGCGAATTGACAAATTAGCTACACTAGTTTTTGCTTTTGAAGATACATGATGGGGCACCACTTCTTTTTGTGTATGATTATTAAAGTAATACAACCCAGTTTTGTTAATAATGCCCTCTTAAAGTACACTTTATCATTAACAAAACAGCACTTTTGTTAATAACATTTATACTTGCTACTTTTCTGTTTCCCCATACTTTTTATCAAAATTAGTCAAATTTACAGGGACATGTGCAACTTCCACATGACTTTCATCGCCATTAATATATTTGCGATAGACTTTCAAAGCTTCTAAAATTGTAGATTCTGACATAATTATCTCTTCTCTAATTTTTATCCGCGTCTTTCACCATTTAAACGACAATTCTCCAGATAATCATCTATTCCATTCTGAAAATCATCTCTTAACTCATCAATATTCTTTCCCTCGTAAGAAATAATTGCATTCTTCAAGCCTAAAACATGACCAAATAAAGTATCGTCTTCTGTTTCAATCGTACCTTTATAGCCTTTGTATTCGAGAGTATTCATAATCAATTCCTCGCTTTTTAAAACAAAAAGCACCCATCAATCAAAATGAGTGCTTAAGATTTCTTCTCAACTAATTACCCCAGACCAACTTAGAAAGCTTATCTCTTCTGCTCATGTTTCTGTCGGCTTTGTGGTTTCTTTTAGCTGCAGATTTGCTCTTATAATACGTATCTACCCAAGTATCCACACCTACATAGAGAGTTTTACGGTTATTAGTAACATACGCAGCTGATGTTTGGTCGTGTGGGACACATATCCACATTCTATTTCCCTTAGTCTTAATTAACAGGTGCGAACTAAAATAATCTAAACTGCCTTCGGCATTAAATGCCCGTTTAGTATATTTATAGACTCCTCCCTTGCCATCAGCACAACCATCTAAATTAATTTCGGTACGCGTGATCTTGAAGGGCTTAACTTTCCCATTACCCCAATATCTATACCAAGTGCCGCGGAACTTCTTAGGCACTGTAGTATTTTGAAAAACAGATGCGCTTACTTGCTCAGGTTGATTAGTTACCCAAATTGCTGAAACAGCCAACAATATCCCTGCTAAAAAAGCTAAAATTCTTTTTTATCTTCATATTTTTCTCCTTATTACTCTTCATTTTTAGTATAAACCCGATCAAGCTTGCAAAAACATGAAAATTTCCATCCATGCAGAAAAACGCCGACTCCAGCGATCGGTACTAATTTTTTGCACGTTACTTAGTTTTATTTTTTGGTCAAAACACTATTTTAGGTATTATTTCCATACTAATTAAGATAAAATATTTCTTATTATTGAATTCTTTAACGAAGATGTTAGAATAGGAGATAGTTAAGAGTTGTGGTATCTCTGAGGAGACCACTGCGGAATAAAAACCTCCTATTCATGATGAGAATAGAGGTTTTTTTCTTGCAAAAACAATTTAAAACTTTAGATGAACAGATCTTACTTTTACAAGAACGCGGATTAACAATTCCCAACGTTGAAAAAGCTAAACGATACCTACTAACTAATAATTATTACAACATTATTAATGGCTATGGTAAATACTTTCAAGATACTACAGATCATTATATTACCGGTGCATCTTTCAATGAGATCAGTAACCTATACTTTCTTGAAGAAGAAATAAAGAAAAGTGTATTTAATGCTGCTCTTCAAATTGAACATCATTTAAAATCAATTACTGCTTATCACTTTGCAGAACAGTATAGTGACCAAACATATGCATTTTTAAATCCATCCTCATATAACCAACAAAAACTAAGTGATGCATGTAGAACCATTAATAAATTTTCGAATATCCTAAAAATAAACATCACCGATCATACTAGCCCTATTTATCACTATGTATCTGAATATCATGATATTCCAATCTGGGTGATCATAGATCACTTGGATTTTGGAGGGTTATATCATTTTATAAGAGAATTACCAGACGCAATTCTTAATAAAATAGCAGCCGATCTTACTCCATTTTTCTCCGAAAATAATAATGGTACCAATCCCGGTCAGACATTCTCCCCTGCTATAATGCTTAATTTCATGAAGAATATTTTAGAAATACGAAATGTATGCGCACATAATAAAAGAATAATTGAGTTTGCTTGTCATGCAGATGCAAAATATTTTTCATATTTACACGATCAATACTCTATTCAAGTTAATGATACTCGTAAAGACTTCTATAACACCTTCATTATCATGCAATGTTTTCTAAGTAAAACTGAATTTGGTATTCTCAATAATACTCTTAAAAAGAGATTTAAGAACTTAAGCAATAAACTAAATACCATCACCATAAATGATATTTTTCAAAAAATGGGTTTCCCCCAATATTGGCAGTTAAGAGCCCCACTTCCACAATAAACAGATAATTCAGCATATTACGTACATAACTAATCAAATAGGATCAATATTTTCCCATAAAAAAACACCAGCCCCAACAGCTGGTATTAATTTTTTCACTATATTACTTCTTCTCCAACTCATGCGCGAGCTCAATAATATACTTCTTCAAAGCGTCGTGCGTTTCGGGGTGACGCAAACCATATTGGATCGAGGTTTCGAGGTAGCCTTCCTTGTTGCCGACATCGAAGCGTTGGCCCTTGTACACGTGGGCAAATACGCGTTGCGTCTGGTTCAAAGTATCGATAGCGTCGGTCAATTGAATCTCGCCGCCACGCCCTGGCTTTTGCTTTTCAAGAATGTCAAAAATCTCAGGTGTAAGCAAATAACGACCGATGATGGCGAAGTCACTTGGCGCCTTATCTACGGCAGGCTTTTCGACGAACTTCTTAACGTTGTAAAGATCCTTATCCAGCATGTTGCTAGGATCAATCACACCATACTTGGATACTTCCTTGTGTGGCACCTTCATCACGGCAATTGTTGAGGCGTGCGTCTTGTCGTACTCATCGATCAGCTGCTTGGTCAGCGTTACCTTGTCGCGCATCAAGTCGTCGCCGAGCATAACGACAAAAGGTTCTTCACCGACGAAGCTGCGCGCGCGGTAGATGGCATCGCCTAAGCCGGCGGGATGCGGCTGACGAGTGTAGTACAAGTTGATCCCCAAGTTGGTGATGTCTTGCGTCAACTTCAATAACTTGGTCTTGCCAGTTGCTTCCAAGTCTTGTTCAAGTTCTGGATTTGAGTCAAAATGGTTCTCAATTGCTCGCTTGTTCTTGCCGGTTACGATCAAAATATCTTCAATCCCTGCAGCCTTTGCTTCTTCGACGATGAATTGAATTGTTGGCTTATCAACAATTGGTAGCATTTCTTTAGGCAAAGCCTTAGTCGCAGGCAAAAATCGGGTTCCGAGCCCTGCAGCAGGAATAATTGCTTTTCTAATCTTCATGATTCAATCCCCCATAATACACGTTCACCTTAATAATACTAAAAATATAGCTTTTTATTAAAGTCATATTTGCACATGTTAGGGAGGTTAGTGAAAAATTTTAAATATGTTTCGAAATCTTACATATTATTTATCATGAAAAGGATTAAATCCTTCCTTTATACTAATATTTTCATGTACATTGTTAGGTATTTCCTTAGAAATAAATATTAATTGGATACCTGCTTCTTGAGCATATTTAGTAATTTCAGGATAAATAAATTTAAAATTATGCATTTGAAATGCTTGATCCGCAGAATCAATTACTAACAGTGGCAATACTCGCATACTTTCAAAATTGTCTATTACATATTTAAGCATTAATAAATAAA
>NZ_PCYT01000084.1:0-4738 GCF_002553735.1 Lactobacillus sp. UMNPBX17 | reverse complement strand
AATCATTGACATTGAAACTTGGTGCAATTCATTGCCAAGAAAGATCTTGGCTTATCATACACCAGATGAAATCTTTGAAAGAGAATTAGATCGCATCTATCAAACAGCCTAAACAAAAGTGTTCAAGTTATTATTGCAATTTACGACTATAATCTTTCTTTAATTTTGATTAATAAATCTAGTGCTATTTCATCATTCAATGCTACCAAAATCGCTCCATAGATACTTGTAGAAAGTATAATAGATAAAATAGTTCGTACAATTAAAGAAGAAATTCCTATCTTTAACAGTGCACAAACAACTATAATCCCAATGCATCCTATAATCGAATCTAAAATACTTCTCAAGGTCTTTTTTGAACGTAAAATTGGACTAACATAATCTTTTGCTGACCAACCATTTAACGCCATTACCATAAATTCTGCTATAACAGTACTCAATGCTGTTCCATTATAAGACCATAATGGAATAAATATAAAGTTCAATCCCACATTAACTAGTCCTGTAATTATTGTATTTCTAAGAGTTTTGGACTCTCGTTTAACTGGAATAAGCACACATTGATTAAAAATCATACTAAAATTGGAAAATACTAATGCCCAAATAATAATTTGCAAAGATAAAATACCAGGTAGATATTTACTACCTGCAATTATCAGTATTACTTCCTTACTTAGCATAACTAGTCCAACTGCAGCAGGAAGTCCAAGAACAGCTAGAGTATTAATCACTTCTTGCAAAACATGAGTATATTCGTTAATTTTTCTTTTACCTATTAACATTGCTAATCGAGGAATTGTTACTACTAATAATCCAGAAATCAGACCACTTACCATAGTGTAAATTTTAACGGACACCCCATATATTCCTACCGAATAATCATCCTTTAATAATCCAAGAATCGTAGTATCTGAAGATACATAAAGCGTTGTCGCAACCGAAGAAGCAAATATAATCAAAACAGGTTTTAAATGATATTTCCAATTAGTTTTTTTAACCAAATGAATATTACAAAAATTCTTTGCATGAATATAGTTTAATACATTTGATCCTACACCTGCTAAGACTGTGATTCCCGCATAAACTAAATAATCATTCTGAGTACGGACCAGCAAGAACAAAAGACCTATCGAAATAATTTTAAATATTATACTTCTTACAGTTATATATTGATAATCTTCATAAATTGTGTAAATCCATTCCGTACCTATTGTTGTAAAAAATATTTGTAATCCAAAAATCAAAATACAGGAAACATAATTATTCAAATTTTTGAAAATTATCAAACTTCCTATTAGTAATATATATGCAATTACCGTAGATATTACATTAATAGTAAAAACTTGACTAGCAAAACTGTTAATCTTTTTTTTATCATCCCTATATTTTGCTCCTTCTCGAACAGCATATGTTGCTATACCTAAGCCAGCAATTAAAATAAAATAACCAACATAAGTGCTAGAAAAGTTATAAATTCCCATTCCATTTACCGATAATATCCTCGACACATACGGGAATGTAATCAGTGGAAAAATCATATTTAATGCACTACGAAATCCATTTAAAAGAGCATTTACCCCTAAAGATTTTTCTTTCATGAACCTTACCTTTACCAAAAATAAGCTTCATATTATCATGAAGCTTATTTTACTTAATCTTTTCTAAAAATATCTCTTGTATAAACTTTATCTTTTACGTCATCAAGAATTGAATTATATCTATTAGCTATAATTGCATCAGAACTATTCTTAAACTTATCAAGATCATTTACAACTTCACTACCAAAGAAAGTTGTGCCATCTTTCAAAGTTGGTTCATAAATAATTACCTTAGCACCCTTAGCCTTAACACGCTTCATGACACCTTGAACTGAACTTTGACGGAAGTTGTCACTATTAGATTTCATAGTTAAGCGATAAACACCAACAGTGACTTGCTTTTCTTCCTTAGGATCGTAAGTATTCTTATCATTATAATCATAGTAACCCGCCTTACGCAATACTTGATCAGCAATAAAGTCCTTACGAGTATCATTTGATTTAACTATAGCTTCAATCAAGTTTTCAGGAACATCTTTGTAGTTTGCAAGTAATTGCTTGGTATCCTTAGGAAGACAGTAACCACCATAACCAAATGATGGATTATTGTAGTGGGAACCAATACGAGGATCTAATCCAACACCGTCAATTATTTCCTGTGTATCTAACCCCTTACTTTCAGCATAAGTATCTAATTCATTAAAGTAACTTACACGAAGAGCTAAGTATGTATTAGCAAATAATTTAACAGCCTCTGCTTCAGTAAAGCCCATGAATAAGGTTAGCACATCTTTATCTTCAGCACCTTGTTGAAGCAAAGAAGCAAATGTATGAGCAGCATTTACTAGTTTATCATCGTTTTTATCGGTTCCCACCACAATACGAGATGGATGTAAATTATCATAAAGTGCATGTCCTTCACGTAAAAATTCAGGGCTAAAGATAATATTATCGGAACCCATTTCTTTACGAATATGATTAGTATAACCAACTGGAATAGTAGACTTAATAATCATAATAGCATTTGGGTTATATTGCTTTACAAGCTTAATTACAGTTTCAACAGCAGATGTATCAAAGAAATTCTTTTCACTATCATAATTAGTTGGCGTTGCAATAATTACAAAATCCGCATCTTTATAAGCTGATTCTGCATCTAAAGTAGCTTTTAAATTTAAATCTTTATTAGCTAAAAAATCTTCAATTTCTTTATCTACAATTGGAGATTTATGATGATTAATTAAATCAACTTTTTCAGGAACTATATCCACAGCAGTAACTTTGTTATGCTGTGATAACAAAGTTGCTAAACTTAAACCAACATATCCTGTTCCTGCTACTGCAATTTTATAATTTTTCATTTTAACATCCTTCTTTTTTATAGTTTACATCTGCACCATATATAATTAATCCTTCTGAGCCTTTATGATTAATTATTTTAGCTGGAACTCCCCCAACGGTGACATTATCAGGTACATCTTTATTAACAACAGCGTTAGCACCAATAGCAACATTATTTCCAATGTTTATTTTTCCAAATAGTTTTGCTCCTGGTCCAATATATACATTATCACCAATTATTGGAGCATTATCAGGAGTCCAATTTTCATCAAATCTTGAATAATTTCCAATATTTACTCCAGCATGAATTCGCGCATTTGCACCTATCTTGCAATTACCATTTATCACTATAGTTCCATTATGACAAAGACATAAACCAGGGCCAAAAATATTCGGCTCTATAGAAAAGCCTAATTTAGCACCTAACCGTTGAAATCTTAAGCTAAGTAATTTACTTCTCATCTTTTTCCCTGTATTTATACAGTATTCTAACTCTCGAAGTAAGTACTGGTACTTCCATATTTTAGGGATGAATAATGACGTCAACTTCATTTTTAAACTTATCTGTTTTATGCCCTGAGACTTTAAATCAGCTAATATAAAATCATTTTTATCTTTTTTTGAATTAATAACTTTATTCATATTTATTTTCCTTATTTATCATAATCATTAGTATCTAACGCTCTTGAATTAGGAACCCAGACAGCCATTAAGGAGAAGAAAAAAAACATTATAAAAGTATTAACAAAAATAGTAGTAATAAATAGATAAACTAATACTACAGTAAAATATACTCGATCGGATTCTTTTGACTTTATCCCTATATATATCGATCTTATAATACTAATTATGTATAAAATCGTAATGTATAATCCAGTTTCTCCAAGAATTTTTCCAAAGGAATTACTATAACCAAATTTTCCCACAAATAATCTATCTTCTGCTGGAAGTGAATTAGCCATATTTAATCCTACACCCAATATGGGATGTCTAGACCATGCTTTAAAAGCATTTACATAATCTTGTCCACGACTTACCCCAGAACTAGACATCATTTTCTGGCTAAAGAAATGATTTATTAAAATTACTCCGATGATCAAAATGATTGGAGTTATTATTTTCTTAAAAATAAATACGTACTTATTTCTATAATTACCTGTTAACATTTTACATAGTATAAGTAATACCAAACAAATATAACCTGTTGATGATAGTGTACTAATTACAGCCAATGCTAAAATTAGTATTCTAAATTTATAAAATTTTCCCTTTTTTATTAATAAGCTCTCTATAGTTAAAGCAAGAGAAAAGTTTAAAGATGCCATAGGAGCTTCAGCAAAAATTGCAGAGTTTCTCCACATTGCACCCATACCTTGTGTTTCAAAATATAATCCATAGTATGAAGATACACTTTGAAAAGTTGGTTGAGCCCATTTTGATAAATAAACTCCATTAGGTTGAATTAAATGTAAGTTTGATCCCAAAATCCAAAAAAGAAGAGAAACTACTGCAACTATAGTGATTAAATTAACATAAGCAGTCAATAATAAAGGAAGGCTGTCATTTTTATATGCAAGATAAGCTAATGAAAAAAACAGCAAAAAAGTTAAGATCATTTTTATGGTAATTAAGTCGGTTGAAGTTTTTTGTTGAACAAGTACATATACTAATAGATACCCTAATAGCAGCAATATGATAAAAAGGTATTTTCTCAAATCTATATTTTCCACTTTATGGATAGCTACTATAATAAGCACTTCAAAGAATGATAATATTAGTAAAATATTATTTAAGCGACTTCCATATATACCAGTCCCATAAATAGAATTACAATTAATTATCATTCCAAAAGCTAATGC